>NZ_QRQS01000007.1:105699-123443 GCF_003475605.1 Collinsella sp. AF31-11 | reverse complement strand
CGCCGTCAGTCAAAGGGTAGCTAAAATAGCCCCGTCCCAAATTAGCTACCCCGGCAAAGGCACCCTTAGATAACCGTCACGCGGCCTTGGTTGCCAACGATGGCCTTGGCCTCGGCCAGCAGCGGAATCGAGCGTGCGTTAACCTTGGCCGGCACCTCGGCACGCAACACGCGCCCGTCCACCTGCTCAATAAAGATCTCCACGCGGTCGCCGCCCGGGTTGGTGGTGAGCACCGTGGCCAGGCGCGCCATATTGCCCTGGCTAAAGCGGCTGTTGGGCACCATGACCTCAAACACCCTGGGCTTGTTGTTCTCCTCGTTAAGCTCCAGCGGCACGATCTCCTGCGCGATAATCTGATCGCCGCGGTCCGAGCGTTCGAGCTTGCCCTTAATGCGAACAAACGCATCGGACAGCTGTGCGCCGGTCTCGGGATCGACCTCGCCGTACAGATACCCCTCGGCCTCCTTGTATGTCTTGGGGAACACCACGACCGTGGCCTCGCCTTCCATGTCCTCGAGCTGCACAATGCCCATGGGGTCGCCGTTTTTGGTCACGCGCTTGGACACGCTCGAGACCATACCGGCCCACCACAGCGCCTTGCCCTCGGGAATCTCCTGGTTGATGGTACCGCCCGTGGGGTTTTGCACCTCGTAGCCGGTGTCGATCTGCGAGAACGAGAAGTCGCGTGCTTTGCTAAGTGCATACTCAAACGGACGCAGCGGGTGGTCCGAAACATAGATGCCCAGAACTTCCTTCTCCTGGCTCAGCTTAAGATGGCGGTCCCACTCCTGGCCATCCGGATCGGGCACGCTCACCTCGAAGCCCGAGCCCTCAACGTCGCCAAACATATCGAAAAACGACGTCTGGCCGCTCGCGCGATCCTTCTGGCGCTTCACCGCGGCATCGATGATGTTCTCGGGGTTGTTCTTGTCCACAAAGTGCATCATCTGGCGACGCGGATACCCCGTGGAGTCGAAGGCGCCTGCCTTGATCAGGGATTCGATCACGCGGCGGTTGGCCTGGCCCGAGTCCACGCGCTCGACAAAGTCGTGCAGCGTCTTAAACGGACCGCCCGCCTCGCGCTCAGCGATAATCGCCTGCGCAACGCCGGTGCCCACGCCTCGAATGCCGGCCAGACCAAAGCGCACGCCCTCCTTAGTAGCCGTGAACTCGGTACCGGACTCGTTGACATCTGGCGAAAGCACAGGAATGCCGTCGTGACGGCATGCCGAGACGTAGTGCACGATCTTGTCGGTCTTGCCCGTATAGGACGTCAGAACGGCCGCCATGTACTCGTGCGGATAGTGCGCCTTGAGCCACGCCGTCTGCATAACCAGAATGGCGTAGCCGGCGGAGTGCGACTTGTTGAAGGCGTAGGACGCGAACTCGAGAACATCGTCCCAAATCTTCTGGGCGACCTCGCGCGTGTAGTTGTTCTTGATGGCGCCATTCATCCAGTGGTCGTAGGTGGTCTCGTCCGAGCCATCCTCCCAGTGGAGCACCGTCGACGTGAGCAGCTTGATCTTTTTCTTAGCCACGGGCTTACGGATACGCGAGTCCGATTCGCCCTTGGAGAAGCCGCACATCTCGACGGAGATGAGCATAACCTGCTCCTGGTAGACCATGGTGCCGTAGGTTTCGCCCAGGATGTCGTCCAGACGGTCGTCATAGGAGACGGCCGGCTCCTTGCCGTTCATACGGTTGATGTAGGACGAAACCATGCCGGCGCCCAGCGGGCCCGGGCGGTACAGAGCGATCAATGCCACGACGTGCTTGTACTCGGTGGGCTTCATGTTCTTGATCGTGGCCGTCATGCCGGCGGACTCGACCTGGAAGACGCCGGCGGTGTGGCCGGAGCCCATGAGCTTAAAGATCTCGGGATCGTCAAAGGGAATCTCTTCCTCTTTGATGTCGATGCCGAAGTTCTTTTTGATGTTTGCCTTGGCCTTGGAGATAACCGTCAGCGTACGCAGGCCCAAGAAGTCCATCTTGAGCAGACCCATGTCGGCGACGGTATGGCCCTCGTACTGGGTAATCTCGACGCCGCCCTTGGTATCGAGCTTGGTAGGCACGTGCTCGTTGACGGGGTCGCGGCAGATCAGAACGGCGCACGCATGCACGCCCTCGCCACGGGTGAGGCCCTCGATCGAGAGCGCCGTATCGATGATGCGTCGGGCGTCGTCGTCCTTTTTATATGCCTCGGCAAAATCGGGGTTAAACAGATCCTCTTTGCCGGGTTGCTTTTCGAGCACCTGCTTGAGCTTGACCTTGGGGTCGCTCGAGACCATCTTGGACAGGCGCTGGCCCATATAGACCGGGTAGTCCAGAACGCGTGCGGCGTCGTTGATGGCCTGCTTGGCCTTAATGGTCGAGTAGGTGATGACGTGGGTGACCTTCTCGGGGCCGTAGAGCTGGCGAACGTGCTCCACGACCTCGAGGCGCCGCTCATCGTCGAAGTCCATATCGATATCGGGCATCTCGGTACGCTGCGGGGAGAGGAACCTCTCGAACATCAGACCGTTCTCGAGCGGGTCGAACGCGGTGATGTTCATGGCGTAGGCGACGATAGCGCCGGCGGCCGAGCCACGGCCGGGACCGACGCCGATACCGTTGTCCTTGGCCCATTGCACGTACTCAGCAACGATCAAGAAGTAGGCGGCAAAGCCCTTGTCGCAAATGACCTTGTATTCGTACTCAAAGCGCTCTTTGATGTTGACGCCGCCGATCTCGCGCGTGGCCCAGTCATCGCCGTAGTGCTGGCGCAGGCCCTTCTCGCACTCGCGGCGGAACTGGCTCTCGTGCGTCTCGCCGGGATCGAGCAGCGGGAAGCGCGGCAGGATGATAGAGTCCCAGTCCAGCTCCACGTAGCACTTGTCAGCGATCTCGAGCGTGTTGTCGCAGGCCTCGGGGCAATACGGGAACATCGCCCGCATCTCCTCCTCGGTCTTCATATAGAACTCCGAGCCGGTCATGCGCATGCGGTTGGGGTCGTCGACCTTGGCGTTCATACCGATGCACATGATGACGTCCTGCACGGGCGCGTCCTCGCGGCGCAGGTAGTGGAAGTCGTTGGTGGCGATGACCTTGACACCCACCTGCTTGGCAATATCGATGAGCGTGCGGTCCATCTGCTCGTCAGTCAGGCCGTTGTCGGTGGTAATGCCGTGTTCCTGAATCTCGATATAGAAGTCGCCGGGGTCGAAGGTATCGCGGAAGGTCTCGGCCCACTTGATGGCGCCTTCCATGTCGCCGCGGTCGATGTACTTGGGGATGATGCCCGCGATGCAGGCGCTGGTGCAGATCATGCCCTTGGCATGGCGGCGCAGATTGTCGAGCGTCACGCGCGGCTTGTAGTAAAAGCCCTGCACGGCGGCCTCGGAGACCGTCTGCATCAGGTTGACGTAGCCCTCCTGGTCCTTGGCCAAAAGGATCATGTGGTAGAGCTCGGGCTTATGGTCGCGGGCAAGCGTCTCGTCCGGCGTAAAGTAAACCTCACAGCCAAAGATGGGCTTAATGACCAGGGGCGGCTTGAGCTCGTCGATATTGCCCTTCTCGTCCCACATGGCCATGTCCTTAACGTACTGGGCATGCTCGCGCGGGTTTGCCTCGGGATCGGGCTCCTCCAGCTCGTCGCGGCGGTCTTTTTCCAAGAAGGCCTTGTCGTGGCTCCACGTTTTGTACTCGGGCGTGTTGTGGTTGACGGCGTCGCAGGCCAGCGCCAGGTCGGGCACGCCATACATGTAACCGTGGTCGGTGATGGCCACGGCGGGCATGCCAAGCTCAACGGCACGGTTGACCATATCCTGGATACGGGTTGCGCCGTCGAGCATGGAGAAGACAGTGTGATTGTGCAGATGGACGAATGCCATGTGATGAGCTCCGATGCGGGTTCGTGTTCTGACTGAACGATTTTACCCCACGGCGCGGACAGCACCCGAACCTAGCCAAACCCACACGGGTAGCTAATTTGGGACGGGGCTATTTTAGCTACCCCCATATGTCGGTTGAGACGCATTCCGACCCCGACTCATTCGCCGTCAGTCAAAGGGTAGCTAAAATAGCCCCGTCCCAAATTAGCTACCCCTGAGCTGCGGTGGAATCGGGAGGGATTCCACCGCACGCTGTTGAGGGCTAAAGATTGTAGGTGACTACTTGAGGTGCGGCGGGTTCGACGAAGATGGTTGGATCCGGCTGTTCCACGCGGACGAACTTGACGGTCACGGCCTCAAAGCCCGCCTTGTGCAACACATCGGCGTAGACGCGCGCCTGCAGGGCGTGCTTCTCCTGCAGCTGTTCCGGCGTCTCATCCGGTGTGCCGCCCGTCTTGTAGTCGATGACCAGCGCGCGTGACGAATCCGCCGGGTTCGTTGCCAACGCATCGATGGCGCCCTCGGCATACGTGCCGTAGCGGGCAATGTCCTCGTCCTCGCAGCCCAGCGAGAAGAACGGTACCTCGGCACGGACGCACGGCCAGGCAAGCAGCTCGGCACGGACCGCCGACCTGAGCCAGCGATTCAGGGCAATGTCAAAACGCTCGCGCTGCTCCGGCGTCAGGCACCACAGGCGCGCCAGCGCATCGGCGCGCGCGGCGGGCAGTTCATTGGCGCCCATCTCGATGAGCCACTGGCAGGCAGCATGGAACGCCGAGCCCAAGGCCATGGGATTGCCGAGGGGCTCGGCAGCAACCACGTCCGCATCGGTCATCTCCGAGCCATCCGAGTCTTCATCATCGCCGGCCTCGTCCATGGGCACACGCGTCTCGGCGGCACGATCTTCCGCCTCGGCATGCAGGGCCGCGGCGATCGATGAGTAGCTATACGAGTCACGCGCCGGGAACGGGCAGGTGCCCATGCGCACGCCCACCGCCTGGGGATACACGAGCTCAAACGAATCGGGCTCGGGGTCGGCAGGACCGGGAACGGCGGCGCGGGCATCTGCACCGGCACCCTCCGGCTCCGCATCGCCACGAACAAGCCTGCCCTCGGCATCCAGCGAAGCGTTAGCCTCAAAAGCCTGCTCGCCAAAGGTAAAGTCCGAAAGCGAAATGAGCTCGTAGTCGCCCGGCTGGGAGTTGTCGAACACCAGGCGGTCGGCATCGAGCTGCGGCAAGGCCTGCGCGTCGGTCGGCAAAATACGGCGCAGTACGTCGTAGGTCAGATCGGTCTCGACATCGAAGGTCGGCGCCGCCACCTTGCCACGGCTCACGCCGGCATCCATTGCCAGAATGACCAGCTCGCGTGCACGCGTCATGGCGACATAGAGCAAGCGGGCCCGCTCCTCGAGCGAAAGCTGCAGGTCGTCGTTGCGCAGGCGAGCAAATGCCTCGGCGGGAGAACCCGTCGCACAGACGTCCTCCATGAGCTCCGGCGGCAACCATAGCGACGTGCCCTTACCCTTAAACGCATGCTCAAACTGTTTTTTGACGTCGTCGCCCTTTACGAACGTGCCGTCCGCGAGTTTAACGCCGTCGAAGCGTGCCGGTAGCGCCACAACCTGCGCACCGCCATCGACGCGACCCATCTGTGCCACACCCGAGGACTTACGCACGCCAAAGCACTCCGCAACCGCCACGACCGGATATTCCAGACCCTTGGAGGCGTGCACCGTCATGATGCGTACCGCGCCGTCGCCCTCCTCGTTGAGGGCGCCTGGGGCTTCCTTGCCCGCCAAGAAGCGGTCGAAGGCCAGCGCAATGGAGCGCGGCGAGTTACCGAACTCGGCCTCCGCCTCGGCCACGGCATCGAGCGCCTTGAGCACGTTGGCAGCAATGGCCTTGCCCTCGGGGCCGCGCTTCGCCAGACGCACGAACCAGCCCGAAGCGTTGACCACGTCGCGCGCGATCGCCGCGAACGAATCACGTCCCACGCGGCGCAGTGCATAGCGCAGCACCTCGCGGGCGCGCGTCACGAGTGGCAAGCCCTGCAAGCCGGGCACATCGGAATCGCTCATGATGCCCGCATCGATGTTGCGGCGCGACGTCTCCCCCGTCTGCTCGTCCAGCTTGGTCGCCAGCGCCAGGAATTCCTGGGCGCCGAGCGCAAACATCGGCGAGGCCAGCAACGGCATGAGGCCCTGCGCGGTATCGGCCGGGTTGGCAAGTGCGCAGACCAGGGCACGCACCGTCTGCACCTCGGCTGCCTGGGCAAAGACCGAGCCGCCCGCGATAACGCAGTCGAGTCCCTGGTCGCGGAAAGCCTGGGCATAAACGTCGGCATTGGTCATGCGCCCCAGCAGCAGCACCATACTGCCCTGGGGCTGGCCGGCATCGGCAAGCGCGCGGAACCGCTCCGCGATCGCGCGGGCCTTGGCCTGCGTGCGCTCCTGCGTGCTGCCGCCGGCAACAAAGAGCGCCTGCCGACGCGAGGCGTCTGCCACCAGCGTGTCCTTGCGGCCGTCGCTCGCCTCAAGATCCAAAAAGCCCTGCATCAGGCCGCCGTCATCGCCGTCGAAGACGCGCGCCACGTAGCGCAGCACCTCGTCATGACTGCGAAAGTTGCGTACAAGCTTGACGAGCTCGCCGGCGGGGGCGTCGGCCACGGCAGTCGTCTCGGACGCCGCCGTCGAGCCCACCTTGCGCTCCTGGCGACGGAACACCTCGACCTCTGCCCCACGAAAGCGATAGATGGACTGCTGCGCATCGCCCACGGTGCACAGCGCGCGCTCCCCCGCACCCGTCAGATAGCGAATCAAATCGACCTGCATCTGGTCGGTATCCTGAAACTCATCGATCATGACCATCTTAAAGCGGCCTTCATAGGCCGCTCGAATAGCCGGGTAGTCGCGCAGCGCCTCATACGCCATGCGGAGCAGGTCGTTGTTATCGAGCGCGGACTGACCCGCCTTGAGTGCGCGGTACTCCACCTCCACAGCACGGGCAAGCCCCACCAGCGCATCGAGCGCCGGACCACCGCAGGCGAGCGCGATATTGATAAACGCATCGGCGGCCTCGGCCTTGAGCAGCTCGATCTGCTCCTTAGGGAATGCCTTGCTCGCGCGCGGCATGGTACACGACATCATGAGTCGCGCCGCATCGACCATGGTCTTGCCGCTCGCCTCGAACGCGTCGATGGCATCGAGCGCCGTCTGCGCCTTCTCGGTCGCGGCCTTGCTCGCGCCCAACGCCGCGCGATAGGCATCGGCTAGCGCCGAGGTGTCGGCCTGGCCACGTGCCACGCGCACATCGTCCATGCCGCCCGGCAGCTGGCTCGATAGCTCCAACAGGTCGCGCACCAGGCCTTTAATGGTGGTGCCGGCACCAAACGGCCCGCCCTCGCCCGCCATGGGATACCAGGCGTAGAGGGCCTTGAGCGATGCCGCGAGCTCGGGGACGGCATCGGGTGCCGTCGCGCGGGCCAGCACGTGCTCAACAGCCTGGTCCATAAGCTCGTCGGTATCGGTGAGCACCGTGAACTCGGGGTCGATGCCCAGCTCCAACGCGTGTGCGCGCAGGATACGCGAGCACATGCCGTGAATGGTCGAGATCCACGCATCGTCGACGGTCAGGGCCTCCTCGTCCATGCCCTCGTCGATGAGCGCGCGGCGCACGCGGTCACGGATCTCGGCCGCGGCATCTTTGGTAAAGGTAATGGCGAGCACCTGGTCCAGATGCTCGACGAACGGACCGGATTCGGGCGAGAGCGCGTAGACGATGCGGCGCGTGAGGGTAAAGGTCTTGCCCGAACCGGCGCCCGCCGAGACAAACAGCGGACGGTCGAGCGTCTTGACGATCTGCAGCTGTTGCGGCATCAAGGTCGAAAGATCCATGGTCTACACGTCCCTCCTTACAAACGTTCCTTGGTGGTTATACGAGCAGCGCGCATGCGCGGCCTGAGCCGACGTCGGGTCGACGGCGGCAACGTTGCCTGCCTCGAGCTCGCGCAGGCGCTCGGCGATGCCGGCCTCCACGCGATCGAGCAGGGCGTCGAAGTCCATGCTGCCACCCTCGCCGGGGAAACCTTTCTTAAGGCCCGGGATGCGACCGTCGCCACGCTCTTCCTCGAGCAACTCGGCACTCGCCGCGCCGCGCAGCGCGGGCTTGCCGCCCTTGGTCGAAAAGTAGAGCGCCGCGCGGGTGTCCAAATCCAGCGCCCGGCGCATGGCCTGCGCATAGATAAGCGTCTGGGTATGGGGCGGTAGCCACCGTGGGTCGTCGATGGCGGCCTCGCCCGATTCCTCGTCGCGCACCGTAGGGTCGGCGAGCTTATACTCCTCAACGCCCGTGCGGTGCTTATAGTCGATCACCACGGCACGATTCTCGGCGTCCACGTCCACGCGGTCGATGCGCCCGCCAAGCGGCCAGCCGGCATACTCGACTTTGAGCTCGTTAAAGGCGAACTCCAGGTAACGCGGGACAAAGGGGGCGAGCGCCTCGGACTCGTAGGCAAGCACTCCCTCCAGCTGCGGCAGAATCTCGGCCACCTGGCGCTCCTCTACCGGAGAGAGCGGCACGAGCGGGCCCTCGTTGCCACGCTTGGAGGCATGCTCGACCAAGGTCTCGTCAAAGACCTCGCGCAGCAGCTCCTGCGCACGTGGCAGGTTCTCGGGCGTCACGCGCTCCATGCCCTCTTGAGGCAGGCGGGCATGCAAGTGCTCCAGCACGTCGTGGACAAAGTTACCCTTCTCCATGTTGCCAAAGCCCGCGTCGATGGACTGGGGCTTAACGCGATACGAGACGAACCAGCACAGCGGGCAGGTGGAATATGACTCGATCTGCGAGGCGGACGTCAGGCGCGGCACAAGCGGCACGTCCTCGCCCTCGCCGTCGCGACGGCGAAGCACCAGATACGGCACGGCCGCCTCGCTCAAATGCTGAGGAGCCTCGCACGCTACGCGCTCGCACTTGAGGCCCTTGCCGGCTGCGGGGTCAAAATCGCCCGCGATATCGCCCTCGCCCACGCAAGCCAGTTGGGCGGCGCCGACAGCCTCGGCATGCGCCCGCAACTCGGTCCACACGGCCGCCGGATAGCACTCGCGCGCCTGACGATCGTGGGTCACACGGGCGAGCGTAACCGGACCACGCGACGCTTGTATCGCGCGGCCAAAGCGTGCGCGCAGCAAGGCAGCAGGCTCAAGCGTCACGCCCTCGCGACCGAGGCTCGCCGTCAGCGTGGTCAGCGGCCCCTCTTCGTGTGAGAGCGGATAGCTGTCCAGGTCGACATCGGCAAACAGCACGGCATCGTAGCAGCCAGGACGCAGAACCGACGCATCGGCAAGCGAAGTAAAGCGAACCTGGGCACGTGGCGCACGGTCAACCTCGTAAGTCTCGTAATCGTAGGCGGTGCTACGCTTGTCCACCTTGGTGCGAACGCCATCGAGCACGGGCACGGTCGCGGCCTGCGACACGTCGAGCGCGCGAGCATCGTTCATAAGGATGTCGATGACATGGCGCAGCAGGGCCACCTCCGCCTGGCGACGGGCTTGGCCATCCAAGCTGCCCAGCGAGCGATCGGGCAACGCCTCGGCAACGGCAAGCATGGCCTTGAGCGCCGTCACGGGCTTGTCACGCCACAGCGCCTGGAACACGTCCGAGACCACACACGGCACATTCTTAAACCAGTTTTCGTCGCTCGCCGCCTTACGCGCGCCCCTCACCTGGCCCTGAATGCTCTGCAGCAGGCTCTTAACGCCCGCGGTAGTCTTGCTGCGCGAGAGACGCATATTCTTATCGAACGTGAGCGCGCTGGCGGCATCGGCACCCGAAAGCGGACTGTAAATCCAGTCGGTAAGCTCCGGCGCGGGCCACCACTCGGTCTTAGAGGCGATGCCCTCGTCGGCGGCCTTCATGCGCTCGATCAGGCCGGCAAGCGCCGTAAGCTGCCTGCCCGCGATGGACTGGGAAAACGCCGTGAACTCAGTTGTCTCAGCAGCGATACGACGAGCCGCCAGACGAGAGGCGAGCTCACCGAACAGCTGGGGTGCCCGGGCAGAAACGACGAGCACGCGTGCGGGGTCGGCGTTCGTCGCGGCGCCGTCGGCCTCGGAACCCTGGCACGCTTTTACCAGATCATCAATTGCGTCCGCATAGACATGAGCACGGGCATGGGGGCCGGCGACCTCAATAAAGGCAGGCTGAGCGGCGGTCCCGCAAGCGGCATCAGACGCGCCGGCATCCTCGTCCAGCGGTGCAACCTCAAACAGCACGCCGCGGGCATCAAGGGCCGTGGCCAGCTCCTCACGCATCGCTGCTTGCTCGCGGGCAAGCAGCACGACGACCTCTCCCCCGTTGTTTGCCACGGCGGACAGCAGCTCGAGCAAGCTATACGTAAATGACGTGACGCCGCGCACGCAAACGGCACGGGCGCACCCCGGCAGGTTATCGGCCAGGGCACCGGCCATAATGTCAGCCGCCTCGCAGGGCTCGACCATATTTCGACGGTCCAAACCACCCGCGTAGGCACGCAAAAGCTCGAAAACGCGGGCCTCGGCGTCGCTTTTGGGCTCGGGCTGAGCGGCGGCATCGCGGCAGCGTTCGTCGCCCGCCCCCGCCACGCCCGGCAACACATCGCGGGCCATACGCGCAAGCATGCGCACCGTGCCCTGGCTGCGCGAGAGCGGCTGCAGAGCAGCGTCGTCGCGGCGGTCGATCATGTCCGAGAACAGCATCTGGCACTGAAGGTTATCCACAAAGCTACGGCCATCGCCCATAAGCTCCCACAGCGAACGGAGCCACGACGAAGGGGTCTTGTAATCGATACCCAGTGAAACCCCAGCTTCCGCCGCATCATGACGGCACAGATCGAGCTCGGCAAACGTAGGCACCAGCAAAACGGCACGCCCGTGGCGGGCAACCAGGTCGGCGAGCAGCGCCGCCTCGGCATCGCTCAAATCCGCGCCGGCGTTGGTGGTATAGATTCGAACAGGCATGGTCCTCCACTCAAACCGTTCGCAATAATCAATGTATCCATCCTACCCGCCCAAGCGGACACATTGCCACCGCAGCTCCATCTTTTGGTACGAAGCAACCTGACCCCAACGCACCAGCCGATTGCGGGCATATAAAAACCGCCCCCGAAGGGACGGTTCTGCGCAATTCGCTTTTGTCGCTAGCCTACTCGCCATCCTCCAGCTTAATGAGGATCTTGCGGTAGCCGCCGTACTCGCCGTTGAGTGCCTTGGACACGCGGCTCACCGTGGTGGACGAAGCGCCGGTGCGGGCCTGGACCTCGACATAGGGCTCGCCCTCGTCCAGATAGCGCGCCACCTGCAAACGCTGAGAAAGATCGCAAATCTCACGCGGCGTGCAGATATCGGTCAAAAACGCTTGGATATCTTTCTCGTCGTCCAAAAGGCTAAATGCGTGGACTAGCTGCTTGACATCAGGCTTGTCAAACATGTTCTCGATATTCATCGATCACCGCCAAACCCGCCAAAAGGCATCGAGGTTGATACTAACATCGGGCATCGTTCGCCCGTTCTATTCAATAGGGCAACGCCTGTGGCTTTTGCCCGTAGCAGTTTAGCACACCACCAAACTAAAGCGACAAGACTCTCTGCCAGCGGCACGTTTTTTAGGTCGAATGCCGTTTTGAAACCGAATGCGCACGTAAGCTCCACGAATATTTGAGACAATGGGCGCTCAAATACCGCGGCGCGCCCGCGCAACCATCCAAGTCGCCGCCGCAAGCCGCTTCACGCGACGCCAGCAACCCCGGCGCAAGAAAGGATTCACGCCATGCGCTTTATGCTTAACTGGCTCTTCACCTCGATCGCCATCGCGATCGCCACGTTCCTCGTCCCCGGCATCCAACCCTTCGGCTTTGCCGAGGCCTGGGTCTGTTTCGCCTTCGTAGGACTGTTCCTCAATATCGTCGATTCGCTCGTCAAACCGTTCCTGACGGTCATCTCGCTGCCGCTCACCATCATTACGCTGGGCATTTTCCAGCTTGTCGTCAACAGCTTTATGCTCGAACTCGCGAGTTACCTGTCGGTGAATCTGCTGGGCGCGGGCATCTCCATCGCCAGCTTTGGATCGGCGTTTATGGGCAGCATCTTGGTATCCATCATGCGCAGCATTCTCGACAGCATCGCCAAGAACTAGAGCGAACCGATACGGATCGCCACAACACGCCAAAATGAAGGCCGCCCATCGAAACGATGGACGGCCTTCTTCTTTATCGAGCCTCAGAGGGTAAAGAATTCTACCATTTCTACCCCGTCCCCAAATGGAAGGTGGAATCAAATCACGTAATCGTAGCCCTCGTTGGGGGCGACGAGCTGGTCGAGCGTCACGCCGTCGAGATAGTCGTTGATGAGCTTGTCCAGGTTCTTCCACACGCTGAGCGTGGGGCACTCGTCCGAACGCGAACAGCCCTTGCAGTCGCCATCCAGGCAGGCGACCGGCGCCAGACTACCCTCGGTCAGGCGCAGAATCTCGCCCACCGTGTACTGCTCGGGAGGGCGCGTGAGCACGTAGCCGCCGCCCTTGCCGCGCATGCCCGAGAGCATATTGGCGCGTACGAGTGTGGCAAGAATGTTCTCCAGATATTTCTCCGAAATCCCCTGTCGCGCCGCAATCTCTTTGAGCGGGATGCGGCCGGCCGTCTGGTGCTCTGCCAGGTCGACCATAACGCGCAGGGCATACCTGCCCTTTGTGGAAACCAACATATATATTGCTGCCTTTCGGTCATTTAATCCGTAGAAATTCTAGCCGAAAAATTGGCTTTGAAAATACCCATCCCGTCAAGATGGTTAATCGACTCGCAATAATTCATAAATTCCTATTGCATTACTAGGCTTTGCTGTCTACTATGCTTCCCAACAGCTAAACGAACAACCTATTGGGTTTGTAGGTTTTACTGTTACATACACCGTAAAACCACACGGTATCCAGTTATTTGAACACTTTGGAGGTTCACCATGAGCAAGGTTTACACGTCCATCGATCAGCTTATCGGCCACACCCCGCTTTTGGAGCTTACCCACTTTGAGGCCGACGAGGACCTCAAGGCCCGCGTGCTCGTCAAGCTCGAGTACTTCAACCCCGCCGGCTCCGTCAAAGACCGTGTCGCCAAAAACATGATTGACGAGGCCGAGAAGGCCGGCAAGCTCGTGCGCGGCGGCGACTACACCATCATCGAGCCCACGAGCGGTAACACCGGCGTCGGCATCGCCTCGGTGGCGGCGGCCCGCGGCTACAAGGTGATCATCACCATGCCCGAGACCATGTCCGTCGAGCGTCGCAAGCTTATGCAGGCATACGGCGCAAAGCTCGTGCTCACCGACGGCTCCAAGGGCATGAAGGGCGCCATCGCCAAAGCCGAGGAGCTGCAGAAGGAGACTCCCAACAGCATCATCGCCGGTCAGTTTGTAAACCCCGCCAACCCCGCCATCCACAAGGCCACAACCGGCCCCGAGATCTGGGATGACACCGACGGCAAGGTTGACATCTTCGTCGCCGGCGTTGGCACCGGCGGCACCGTGACCGGCGTGGGCGAGTTCCTCAAAGAGCAGAACCCCGAGATTCAGGTCGTCGCCGTCGAGCCCGCTACCTCCCCGGTGCTCTCTAAGGGCCAGGCCGGCCCACACAAGATCCAGGGTATCGGCGCCGGCTTTGTGCCCGACGTCCTCGACACCCAGATCTATGACGAGATCATCCCCGTCGAGAACGACGACGCCTTTGCCACCGGCCGCGCCGTGGGCCACAAGGAGGGCGTGCTCGTGGGTATTTCGTCCGGCGCCGCCGTGTGGGCTGCGCTGCAGCTGGCCAAGCGCCCCGAGAACGAGGGCAAGACCATCGTGGCGCTACTCGCCGATACCGGTGAGCGCTACCTGTCCACGGCACTCTTCCAGGACTAGGGCCCGTCGCCCATAGGTTGAGCCCAGGACGAACCGGTCTCCTCTCTCCCGGCAGCCTGAGCCCATCCCATCAGGGTGTCCCACGAGACGTCCGAACTTGCTACAATGACTGCGGCGCGGAACCAGCCTCCCGCGCCGCTTTTCTTTTTTGGCCACATGCCACCAAGGAGAACCTCCCCATGCACAACAAGCGCGTGCTCGTCGCCATGAGCGGCGGCGTCGATTCCAGCGTGACTGCCTATCTGCTCAAACGCCAGGGCTACGAATGCGTCGGCGCCACCATGCGCCTTACCTGTCCCACACCCGACCCCGCCACGGGCATGAGTAAGGTCGACCGCGACATCGCCGATGCAAAGGCCGTCGCCAAGCGCCTGGGGATACCCCACTATGTGCTCGACCTGCAGCAGACCTTCGACCGCAATGTTATCGAGCGCTTCGTGACCGCCTACCAGGAGGGGTTGACGCCCAACCCGTGCATCATCTGCAACCGCCATATTAAGTTTGGCGCGCTGCTCGATGCGGCACTCGACATGGGCTGCGACTACATCGCCACGGGCCATTACGCCAAAACAAGCCAGGCGGCAGACAGCACCTGGCAGCTACATCGCGGCGAAGATCCCAAAAAGGACCAGAGCTACTTTTTGTATTCGCTTACGCAGGAGCGCCTGGCACGCACAATCTTTCCGCTGGCAGGGCTGGACAAGGAGCGCGACGTACGCCGCATTGCCGCCGAGCAGGGCTTCATCAACGCCAAGAAGGCCGAGAGCGAGGACATCTGCTTTATCCCGGACGGCGACTACGCGGGCTATATCGAGCGCCGCTGCGGACATGCCGCTGCACCGGGCGACATTGTATGGCGCGACGGCAGCGTGGTCGGACGCCATAACGGCGCGCTGCGCTACACCATCGGCCAGCGCAAAGGCCTGGGTGTCGCGATGGCGCATCCGGTGTATGTAACGGGCGTCGACGCCGCCAGCAACACCGTGCATCTGGGCGAGGCCGAGGACCTAACCGCCTCGGCGCTAACTGCCGATGAGTGGATCTGGAGCGCGCCGGACACGCGCATGGAGGCTGAGCTCGACGCCGGCGGCATTCGTGTAGGTGCCAAGTACCGCTACCGTCAGAAAGACCAGGCAGCGACCCTCACGCGTGACGAAGACGGGCAAATACTGCTAACCTTTGACGAGCCGCAGCGAGCCATCGCCCCCGGCCAGGCCGTTGTAGTCTATCGCGGCGACATCGTCCTGGGCGGTGGTACCGTAACCGGCGCACTTAAGTAGCCGCTGGTTTATCGCCGCACGTGTCGAAGTACCTCAACAGCGGCACCAACCTCGATTACGCGACGCTCGAGGCCGCGGCAAATGGCCTCGAGTCGATCCTCCGCCGTCGCCCATTCGCTCTGCGAAAGAATCTCGATTGCCTCATCAACAAATCCGTTGAGCCGCGATGAATCGAACCAATCGAGCGAGTCCGCAAGCGCCAGCTGGACGAAAGGGTCGGACCCAAACGGCTTAGCGGAAAACCCAAACTCCCCAGCTGAGAGCACGGCAGTTGGCACGTTATACCACAGACAGTTGCCGCTATCGAACAGCGGTGCAGGTTTTATCTCCAGGGTGTCGACATTGCGGATGATGCCGAAGTTTCGCCAATGGCGATCGCTGTTGGCCAAAAGGGCATCGCAAACGATCATCTGCGACATAGACCTTCTCACGGCAGCCTCGTCTGCTCCATGCTTACCAAGGAAGCGGCAGTACCGGTCGTACGTCGAGTTTCCTCGCTGACCGCCAAGAGCGTTCTTAACGTAAACAGCCGGAACATATTCCTCGCGGCCGTCAAGAAAGTCGTCGCACAAACACACAGGGCCATCGAACATCCGCTCAACCGCATAGGGAACAAACTCACCCTCTGACAGCAAGCGACGATGTAGAGCCGTTGCAACCGCCTCGTTAAAGGGACGTTGATCGTCCATGCCACACCCCTTGACCAGGACGCGAACACCGTTGCGAATCATCCACGATTTAGGAAGCTCGCCCTCGGATGTGTTGTCGGGATTTTTAAGACCGATGCCTTCCAGCCAACCCGAACGCCCCTCGGGCGCCGATCGCTCAAATTCGTTCTCAAAGTAATTGATGTTTCGCCATTCGAGCCCGTCGCAATCGGTCGGCCGCAGCCAATAGCAATCCGAAAGCGAGAGGCCCAGGCACTGAACCGGCACCTCAGTGCCGTTGACGATCCCTAACTCTCGGTAGCGCGAGATAAGCCCGGGGCGAACATCGGGTACCGACCGATGCCCCCACCACGCGTTGAGCTCCCGCTTATTCACCGTTGGAGAAGAGCTCGAGCATGTACCAAACGGCATTCGTTGCGCATCGAGGACCTCGGCGATTTCGAAGGGAAACTCGCGCGTCGGATCAAATGAGACATGCGCGACCTCATGGTCGGCCGACATCAGCGTAAACTTGCGTCCCACATCGGCTGCAGGACGGCGCCCTCGTTTGCGGACCTTTTGATAGGCGATCGCAGAATTGTACTCGATCATCTTCCGGCCGCCCACAATATCGCACGCGAGCGTTCCCGATGCGGCAAGTTGAGATATGCGGGCTTTCGTAACGCCCAACAGGCGGGCAGCATCACCCATAGACAAGTACTCAGACGTATCCATACACCGCATCACCTCGTTAAGTAATTTACACGTTTAGTTAATAGATTACAGACATCATAATACTAAACAACCCAAAGCGAAAAAAGGCCCGAGAAATCGGGCCTTAGCGATTGGTCAGCCGAGTCGCAAGCTGCTCCCCTAGCGCTGAACGTAGGCGCGAACGAGCTCGTAGGTATTGCGCACGCCGTCGATGTGGCTGCGCTCGTAGTTGTGACTCGCGTACACGCCGGGGCCGATCAGACCATGGCGAATGTCGTAGCCGGCCGAGAGCGTGGCCTCGACGTCCGAACCGTAGTGCGGGTACACATCGATGGCGTAATCGAGCTCCAGCTCGCGCGCGATATTGGACAGCGTGGTTACCAGGTCGTAGTTGTACGGACCACCCGAATCCTTGGCGCAAATCGAAACCATGCGCTCGGTGCAGCCCAGGTCGTCGCCCACGCAGCCCATGTCCACGCTGATCATCTCGCGCGTGTCGGCTGGCACAAAGGCACCGCCGTGACCGACCTCCTCGTACACGGTAAAGAGCAGCGACACCTTGCGCGAGAGCGTCACCTCGCCAGCGGCGACGGCACGCGCCAAGCCCAGCAAAATGGAGGCCGACAGCTTGTCGTCCAAGAAGCGGCTCTTAATGTAGCCGCTCTCCGTCACCGTGGTACGCGGATCCATAGCGATGATGTCACCGGTCTGAATACCCAGCTCGAGCACATCGTCCTTGCTGTCAACGTTCTCGTCGAGCAGGATTTCCATGTTCTTCTCGATGGTCTTGACCGGCTCATCGGCCACATGCGCCGAAGGCTCGGTATTGAGGACCACACCCGTGTAGACATTGCCATCGCGCGTGTAAACGGTGCAGTTCTCGCCATCGGCTGTAGACCACTGGTGCCCGCCGAGGGTCGTGGGGCGCAGGCGACCATTGTCCTTAATGGAGCGCACCATGGCGCCCAGGGTATCGACATGGCTCGCCAACACAAGCGGCTCGCCCTCGCCGCCAAGCTCAACCAGCACGTTGCCCTTATTGGAGCGCTCGGGGCCAAAGCCCATATCACGCAACGTTTCCATTAGATAATCAGTCGCCGCACGGGTATAGCCCGTAGGCGAAGCAATCGAGGTAAGCGCCTTCAACTGGTCAGTAATATAGGAGAGCGTAGAATCCATCTTGGACACCAAAGTCACCCTTTCACATCGAATTAAACCCACAGCAACGATACCACCGCGAACCATCTTTTTACCTAGCGAGACGACCCATCGAGCTCCCCAGAACTGCGCCCGCCACGATAAGCAGACA
>NZ_QRQS01000007.1:98409-105670 GCF_003475605.1 Collinsella sp. AF31-11 | reverse complement strand
AGACCCGCCCCCGCCACGATAAGCAGACATAAGGCGCCATCCAACAATGCGCCCCTCACATCCCGCCTTTCCGGCACCCCGGCATCTGAGAAAAGAACGCAGGCGGCCCCGGGTTTCCCTTCGGGCGCATTCCGTCAGGACGCAAAAGGTCCCGCCGCGCAACGCGCGCAGCGGGACCTTTTGCATGTCCGAGGACGCGCCCGGAGGGAAACCCGGGGCCGCCGACGGGAGTGATTTACTCAGCCGGGCAGATCTTCTTGAAGAGCTCGATGACGTCGTCAAGCGTTGCCTCGCGCGGGTTGCCCGGGAAGCAGGCGTCGGCCATGGCGTCCTTGGCCAGGACCTCGATCTCGTCAGCCTTCAAGGCCTCGCAGACGTGCGGGATGTTCACGTCGGCGGAAAGCTGCTTGACGGCGGCGATGGCGGCGTCGGCAGCCTCGTCGGTGCTCATGCCCGTGGTGTCAACGCCCATGGCAACGGCAACCTTGGCCAGGCGCTCGGCGCAAACCGGCTTGTTGAACTCCATGGCGATCGGCAGCAGCATGGCGCAAGCAACGCCGTGCGGGGTGTCGTAGTGAGCGGACAGGGCGTGAGCCATGGCGTGGTCGATGCCCAGGCCAACATTGGAGAAGCCCATGCCGGCGACATACTGGCCAAGGGCCATGCCCTCGCGGCCGGAGCCGGGCTGACCGGACTTGGCCTCAGCGACAGAGTCGCGCAGGTTCTCGCTAATCAGCTTGATAGCCTCAAAGTGGAACATGTCGGAGAGCTCCCAAGCGCCCTTGGTGGTGTAGCCCTCGATGGCGTGGGTCAGAGCGTCCATGCCGGTAGAGGCGGTCAGGCCGGCGGGCATGGAAGCCATCATGTCGGGGTCGACGACGGCGACCTCGGGGGCATCATTGGTGTCGACGCACACGAACTTGCGGACCTTCTCGGGGTCGGTGATGACGTAGTTGATGGTCACCTCAGCAGCGGTACCGGCGGTCGTCGGCACGGCGATGGTGAACACGGCATGGTTCTTGGTGGGAGCAACGCCCTCGAGGCTGCGGACATCAGCGAACTCGGGGTTGTTGATGATGATGCCGATAGCCTTGGCGGTGTCCATGGAGGAGCCACCACCAATGGTCACGATAGCGTCAGCCTCGGCAGCCTTGAAGGCCTCAACGCCGTCCTTGACGTTCTGGATGGTGGGGTTGGGCTTGATCTCGGAGTAGAGGCTCCAAGCGATGCCGGCGGCGTCGAGCTCGTCGGTCACCTTAGCGGTAACGCCAAACTTAACAAGATCGGGGTCGGAGCAGACGAAAATCTTCTTGTAACCACGGCGCTGGAGCTCGCCGGGGATCTCCTTGATGGCGCCAGAACCATGATAAGAAATGGTGTTAAGAACGAAACGATTAGCCATTGATAGCCTCCCATCGTGTGCGGGGCACCCATTACGCCCCACGCTATGAATCTCATCCTAACGCTTTTGAAACAAAAAACGCGTGAGAACATCAAAAGTGTTAAAGCGTTTCAACATAATAACGGAGCCCCAGTCCTTCCCTCCCGACAGCAGCGAAGGCTAGATTATAGGAGCAATCGCCCAAAGAATACGACCAACTCAGTCTATAAATTGTTTCTGTTTTAGCAATATATGTTTGACAATGTTAGCGCCGGGCGATTTTAGCCGCTAATAGTCAACCGATTTTGACCAATCCCGGTCACCGAATAATGGCCACCGTGCCTCCCCGCCGCCACTACGCTGGTGGCGCCAACACGCCGCCCTCGACAGGCTGCTCGACAAGGCGTCGGTGTTCGTGATGCGGGGCCCGAGCTACCGCGGCAGGGGGCTCGACACGTACTCGGTGGAGGCCGTCCCCCAGGCGGTGAAGGTGAGGGGGATCCAGCCCGAGGGGATGTAGGAATGCGATAGGAAAGTCATAGATGCGGGCGTGTTGGCCAAAATGGGTCGGCCGGGATTGGTCAATCTCGGCCGACTATATTTGGCTAAATTTTTCCGACACTAACAACAATACGTTTATAAAGGATACTCTATAGTAAATAACATGCATGCAGCAAATAGCGTCATTCATTTTGTTAGAAATTGCCCATGCGGTTATTGCAGCTGTATGTACTGCAACGTACAGCGTAATTCTCCGCACGAAGCAGCAGACGGTTCCAATTCGATCGAGGCGATGATGCGTGATGGCTACTGGTCCTAAATCGAGCAAGACGGCTACAGACGAATATCGAATCTCAATTGAAGGTAACCCTTATCCGCATGCTCTGGCTCTCATCAACCCAGCGGGAGAGAACCTCAACATCAAAAGGCATGGGTTCACGGGTCCACTAGGACAGCTATTAAGTCTTAAATATACCGTTTATGACGATGCAAATGAAAAACTCTTTACTGTCGTCGACGGTGGTTTTAGCAACATGCCCAGGATTGCGCTCATCATCGAACACAAGGAAGTTGCGGTGTTCGATTATGGCCTAAACAGACTTGAGATGAAGTGCGTAACGAACATACCGAATTACTCAATAAAAGGTAACTTCCTATTTGGAGATTACGATATATTCAGTCAACGGGAAGTGAAGCTATCTTCAGTTAACGTCCTTCAATGTGATAAACAATCGTGCTTTAACATACAGGTTTTGGATAAAGCCGAATTAGCCGCCGCAATTGGAATACCCACAGCCATTGCCCTTCTGAGGGCTCGGATTGAAGAGCATCTCGAATAAATTGCAAAAAGCAGTTCGTAACAACATTCAGGAGCTAGATAGTTTTTTTCTGGCTCCTGAAGCTGTACTACATAGAGATGAAAAAACTACGGCAAAGGGACAACCCCTCTGCCGCATTCGGTTACTTTCGACAGCCCTCTTTCCAAGCCTCGGCCGCAACCTTCCAGCGAAAGCGCAAGTCGCGTTCGCGATCGATAAACATGATGGCAAACGCGATAAACAGCAGCACGCTCGCCACCGCAATGGCATGCAGACCTATGCGCTCAATGCACCAATTGCCCAGCACGGCGCCAAACACAAAGGTAAAGATCACACCAAAGTACAGCAGGCCGTTTTCCAAAAAGCCGCGCTTGTGGGTAATGATGTAATCGTCCACGTTTTGCAAGGCATTACGGAGGTTGCCGATACACATGGTCGTGGCGATGCCGTGTCCATGAATCTTGCGGAAGCTCTCGACCTGCATGCCGCAGGCAAACGAGGTAAGGCAGTTGGCGAGCAGGTTGAAATCGCCACCGGGAATAAAACTCACGCCCAGCAAGATGACGGCTTCAAAGAACACCGTCACCTGGCGCCAGTGAATCACGCTGCCAAAACGCTCGTGTACCAGGTCAGCAAGCATAATGCCCACAGCAAACGAAACCACAGGGAAGAAGTAACGCCCCGCAAGTGCCCAATTGCCCTCCGAGATACTCACGCCCACCAGCAGGATATTGCCTGTCTGCGCGTTGGCGAAAACATGGTCGCGCCCAATGTACGAATACACATCCATAAAGCCACCGGCGAGCGCCAAGATGATGCCCAGCTCGATGGACTCCGATATCTGTTTGGCACGCTGCATCGTCGTACATCCTCCTTGTTGACGACCCTCTCGTGCGTTGGCGGAGACATTGCCGCCGTTCATACTGTAACCCATTGACAACATGGCGTGCGCGCGAGACGACCCCTTCGACACGGGGATACACAGTCTGGAAACAAACGGCGGGAGAGGCGCCGACACCCGCATCGACGCGCCGATCCGCCAGCCCATGTACTCCACCAGTCTTTTTAGCCCCGTTCCAAAAAGACTGGTTACAATTACGTGCAGCATACAAACACCGGGAGGGATCGTGGCAAAAAAGCCTCAGCACGCTCAGAATAACCAGCGCAGTCAGCAGGGCAAACAGGGCCAGCAGCAAAAGCGCGGCGGTAAGGCGCAGGTCACGGCCGCCCCCGCCACCCGGGCCGCGCACACCCAGGCAGCGCCCTCACGCCCCTGGCGTCCGGGCCGCGATAAGTTCCTACCCGTCAGTCGCGCCGACATGGATGCACGCGGCTGGGACCAGTGCGACTTTGTCTACATCTGCGGCGACGCCTACGTGGACCACCCCAGCTTTGGTATGGCCATCATCAGCCGCGTACTCGACGCGCATGGCTACAAGGTGGGCATCATCTGCCAGCCCGACTGGACCGATCCCGCCAGCATCACCGTGCTCGGCGAGCCGCGCCTGGGCTTTCTCGTCAGTGCCGGCAACATGGACTCCATGGTCAACCACTATTCGGTGACCAAGCACCGCCGCCACACCGACGCCTATACCCCCGGTGGCGAGGAGGGTCACCGCCCCAACCGTGCCGTTACGGTCTACGGCAACCTCATCCGCCAGACGTTCAAGGACGCCCCCATCATCATCGGCGGCATCGAGGCGAGTCTGCGCCGCCTGGCCCACTACGACTACTGGCAGGACAAGCTCAAGCGCTCGGTACTGCTCGACTCGGGCGCCGACATCCTCATCTACGGCATGGGCGAGCACGCGATCGTCGAGATCGCCGACGCGCTCGATGCCGGACTGCCCGTCGACCAGATCACCTATATCAACGGCACCGTCTACCGCACCAGCTCGCTCGACGAGGTCTACGACTACGACCTGCTGCCCAGCTGGGACGACCTTACCGCCGACAAGCTCAACTATGCGCGCAGCTTTAACGTGCAGCAGCAGAATATGGACCCCATCACCGGACATCGCCTGGTAGAGCCCTACCCCAACAGCGTCTATGTGGTGCAGAACCCGCCTTCGGCGACGCTCACCACTGACGAGATGGACGAGGTGGCAGAGCTCCCCTACGCACGCGATTGGCATCCCGACTACGACGCGGCAGGCGGCGTGCCTGCCTTTGCCGAGATCAAGTTTTCCATCAGCTCTAACCGCGGCTGCTTTGGCGAGTGCTCGTTTTGCGCGCTCACCTTCCACCAGGGCCGCGTGTTGCAGATGCGCAGCCACGACTCGATCATGCGCGAGGCCGAGCTACTCACGCACGATCCCGAGTTTAAGGGCTACATCAACGACGTGGGCGGACCGACGGCCAACTTTAGCCGTCCTGCCTGCGACAAACAGCTCAAGCACGGCGTGTGCAAGAACAAGCGCTGTCTGTGGCCGAGCGTGTGCAAGAACATGGTGGTCGACGAGAGCGGCTACACGCAGTTGCTGCGCGACCTGCGCCAGCTTCCCGGCGTCAAGAAGGTCTTCGTGCGCAGCGGCATCCGCTTTGACTACACCATGGCCGATGCCTCGGACGAGTTTTTGCGCGAGCTGCTGGAGCATCACGTCTCGGGCCAGCTGCGCGTAGCGCCCGAGCACGTGAGCGATGCGGTGCTGAGTGTGATGGGCAAGCCGAGCCGCGCCGTCTACGACGCGTTCTGCCGCAAATTTGAGCGCTTGAACCGTGAATACGGACTCAAGCAGTACGTGGTGCCTTACCTCATCTCGAGCCACCCCGGCTCAACCATGAAGGAAGCTGTGGACCTTGCCGAGGCCGTGCGCGACATGGGCTACATGCCCGAGCAGGTGCAGGACTTCTACCCCACGCCGTCCACCATGTCGACCTGCATGTACTACACCGGCGTGGATCCGCGCACCATGCAGCCGATCTACGTGGCGCGCGACCCACACGAGAAGGCCATGCAACGCGCGCTCATCCAGTATCGCAAGCCCGAGAACTACAAGCTGGTGCGCGAGGCGCTGGAAAAGGCCGGGCGTCGTGACCTGATCGGCTACACCAAGCATTGCCTAATCCGTCCCGTGCCGCCGCGCCCGGGCGAGACGTCTGCTAGCGGCGGACACGGCACCGGCAAGAAGGGCGGCAAGGCCCACGGTGGCGCCGGCAAGGGCCCCAAGGGCAGCAAGGGGCACGGCGGCATGTCGCGTGCGCAGAACACCGCCGGCCGCAACCGTGCAGCTCAGGGGCGTCAGGGCGCCAACGGAGGCGGACGCCGCAATTAGTGCAGGAATGCGGTAGATGTGGTCGCAGTGCTCTGCTGGCACGCTTGGCGCAGCGAGTGCATTGCCTCCACCAGGATCACGTCGGCGATCGCGACCGTGATTATCACGTCGAACGGCGTGTTCACAAACCAGAGCAACGTCATGAGATACGACCCGGCGTTAAAGGCAAAATGCAGCAGGATCGTGTAGCGGAGCTTTCCGGTCGTCACGAGCACCGAGCCAAAAATGAGGCCGGCAGCTCCCGCATAGCAGCCCTGCACCCAGTTCAGGTGCATAAAACCGAAGATCGCCGCCTGCAGCACGACCGCCGCGGCGATACCCCACGTGCTCGGGGCCGCCCAGGGCACCATGGCGCCGTCCTGCGCGCTCGCACGACGCCGGCGCTTCCAAAGTGGGCGGCACTGCGGATTAAACGCTCGGAGCGAAAACTCAAAAACGATACCGCGCACCAGCAGCTCCTCGCAAAACGGAGCGCCGAGCACCGTGGTCAGGACGGCCAGATAGCTCGTGTCACCCATGCCCGTCTCCTCGACAAGTTCGCTGTAGTCGGCCGCGGCCTCGGGCAACAGCAACAGCACGGCGTCGGTCACGTAGCCAACGACCACCTGCAGGGCAAGGCCGATCACGATAACGCAGGCGATGCGCCTCCATGCTTTGCCTGCTCCCCCGCCAAGCGGGCGCTCGCCCTGCCAGCGCGCCATAAACGAGCGCGGCCACAGATAACGCCACCACAGCAGCGCCATCAAAAACGACGCCATCTGCGCGGCAGCCTGAAGCAATTGAATATCGAGGTCGTCAATCGAAAAGCCCATGAACACCGATGCGACGCCCAGAGCGGAGAACAAAACCACACTCAGGGCGATATCGGCAGCGACAACGCCAAAACAGGCAAGCGCCCAAATCATCGCATTGAGCATGCCAACCTCCTCAAAACCCGGCACTTAGGGACGTTCCTTAACTGCCGGCAGAGACGATATGAGCAGGACATAAAACATTGGGAGCCCCCGGCATGAAAGTCCGCGGATCAGGCCGACAATGGTGAGTGTCTAATCCAGCCGTGGCGGCCACGCCGCATTCATGGAAGGGGCTCCCATGCTCGATACTACCACCTTCGTCGGACTCGACGTCCACGCCCGCTCGATAAAGGCCGTCTCCCTCGACGTCATGACCGGGGAGGTGCGCTGCGCGACCTTCGGCTACGACGCCGGGGCCGTCGCGGCGTGGGTCCGGTCCGTGGACCCCGGGGCCAGGTGCGTGTACGAGTCCGGGGTCACGGGCTTCGACCT
>NZ_QRQS01000007.1:97102-98399 GCF_003475605.1 Collinsella sp. AF31-11 | reverse complement strand
GGGCCAGGTGCGTGTACGAGTCCGGGGTCACGGGCTTCGACCTGCAGAAGAGGCTCTCCGGCCTGGGGGTCGACTGCGTGGTCGGCGCCGTCTCGAAGATGATCAAGCCCAGCGCGGACAGGCGCAGGAAGAACGACCGCAACGACGCCGAGTTCCTCGCCCGCATGCTGTCGGTCGGCAACGTGGTCGAGGTGTGGGTCCCCGACGACGAGCGCGAGGCCGCCCGCGACCTGACCAGGGCGCTCGAGGACGCGAGGGACGACCTCTCGCGCTCGAAGCAGCGGCTCTCCAAGTTCCTGCTCAGGCACGGCTTCGTCTTCGACGAGAGGACGCCCACCGGCCGCAGGAAGGGCAACTGGACCCGGGCCCACTGGTCCTGGATCGAGTCGATAAGGTTCGCGGAGGGGGCCGACGAGGAGGTGCTCGCCTACTACGTCGACGCGGTCAGGCGGGCGGCGGAGGAGAAGGCGAGGCTCGAGGGGCTCGTCGGGGCCGAGGCCCGCAAGCCCAGGTGGAGGAGGAGGGTCGACTCCCTGCGCTGCCTCAAGGGCGTCGACACCGCTTCCGCCGCCGACCTCGTGTTCGAGGCCGGCGAGTTCTCCAGGTTCAGGAACGCCCGCTCGTTCGCCGCGTGGGTCGGCCTGACGCCCTCCGAGCACTCCAGCGGGGAGAGCGACCGCAGGGGCGCGATCACCAAGGCCGGCAACAAGCACCTGAGAAAGACGCTGGTCGAGGCCGCAGGCACTACCTGACGTGCTCGGGGCGGCCGAAGGACCTCGCCAAGGGCCAGGCCCCGGACCCGGCCGCCCGGAGGCATGCCGCCAAGGGCGTGCGGAGGCTGGTCGAGAGGCGGGAGGCGCTGCTCGCGCGCGGGGTGCACGGCAACAAGGCGAACGTGGCCACGGCGCGCGAGCTCGCCTGCTGGGTGTGGGCGGTCGGCCTCATGGCAGAGGAGGCATAGGGGGGCGGTCCCCCGAACATAAGCCAGTCACCCCGGAAGCGGTTCGATCCGAAGCCGTTGAGGCGAACCTCAGGTCCCTTTTCTGCGAGCGCCCAGGGCGCCACACGCGTGCACAGACTGTCGGTTCGACGTAGAAGCCTCAGCCGTAGCAACGGATTGCCCAGCGAGAGATCGCCACGGGCGGATATTAAACTGCAAAGACGAGCGTCGGTAAGACACGCCGAGGTCGCCGCGGACGGGTTGATATAGGGAGAGGGCCTGACCCCATATCGTTGGGGCCAGGCCCGATTTTGCCTCTTGACAATGTCCTGCTCATATTAAAAGGAACGTCCCCAA
>NZ_QRQS01000007.1:84489-97092 GCF_003475605.1 Collinsella sp. AF31-11 | reverse complement strand
GATTTTGCCTCTTGACAATGTCCTGCTCATATTAAAAGGAACGTCCCCAAGTGCCGGCAGTTTGGGACAGTCATTGTTGATGAGAATCGGGCGCAGTGCCAAAGGCCCCGTTGGGCGAAATGTCGAACGGAAAGGTGCCGCAGCGATTAAACGCGGCGATAAACATGCGGATGGCGTTGGACGGCGTGGTACCCACGAGCTGGGTTGCCGCCGCGAAGGCTGCCTTCTCCTCGGGCAAGACCTTCGCGACTACAGGGGTCATGTGTTCTGCCATGGCGCTTCCTTTTTGAAACGACGGTGGTGCGGATAGATGCGGGCCACGCGGCTGGGCGACGGGCTGTGAAGGCAACCCGATTGGCCCGCATCTGGAGTTTGTTTCTACAGCGTTGGTATTACTTGGTATTCCTAAGTATTACCCCGCAGATAGAATACCATACCCGACCCCATGGGGACGGAGAAAAAACGGATCATTTTGTTGCTGAGTAAGTATTTAGAGCGTGATGATATCCGAGATATTGAGGGCCTGAGCGCCGGCGGCATCGTGCATGGCAAACAACATCATGCGGCCGTCGAGCAAGTCGAGCACGACCTCGGCGCATGCGTCACGCGCAGCGGTATCTAAACCGGTAAAGGGCTCGTCCAGAATCACCGCGTCACCTGGGCACAGCAGGGCTCGGGCAATCTCGACGCGACGGCGCTGCCCACCCCCATATCAACCCTTTGCGCAAAACGGCAATGCCCCGTCCGCGCAAACACGCGAACAGGGCATTGATCAAGTTTTACGGTCAGCGGCTCTTTTGTGCCAGAGACCTTCTGTCTTTAGCGAAGCTCGGGCCAGTAACCCTTGTTGGCCTCGATCATGTCGTCGAGAACCTCCTTGGCGACCTTCATCGAAGGCACGGTCTTGTTGAGCGTAAAGGCCTTGAGCGCCTTCTCGTAAGAACCCTCGATCGTAGCCTCGACCACGAGCTTCTCGGAGTTCAGCTGCTGCATCATGAGGCCCTGCTGGAACAGAGGAATGTTGTCGCGGCTGATGACCTCGGGGCCATTCTTGCCAATGTAGGCAGGCAGCTCGACCATAGCGTCGTAGGGCATGTTGGGGATAGCGCCCTTGTTCTCGCAAATGACCAGGAAGCGCTGCTTGGTGTCGTTCTTCAGAGCGATAGCCAAATCGGCAATCCAGTCGCCGTGGCTGCCCGCATAGAACGTGCTCTCGTCGATCTCGCCCGTCTTCTCGTAGTGGTCGATGCCGTCGAAGAGGTTCTTCTCACGCGTCTCCTCAACCTCGTTAGCACGGGTGCGCTCGGGGTTGGAATGCTCGACGAACTCCTTCTGCTGCAGGTAGTAGTTCAGATACGTGTTGGGCAGGTACTCCGGGAAGCACTCCATGATCTCGTACTCGCCCTTCCAGACGTAGTACCAGCTGCCCTTGGTGTGGCGGTTCTGCTCGGGGTGCTCGTCAGTGGCCTCCTCGGGCTTCTTTGCCATGAGCGAGCCCATGCCCTTGAGGTAGGAGTCGGGCAGCAGAATCTCATGCTCCTTGATGTACTCGCGCAGCTGCGGGAGCACCTCCTCGCCCTTGTGGCGGATCGAGGTGAACCAACCAAAGTGGTTGAGGCCAAAGTAATCGTACTCGACATCCTTCTTGTCGATATCGAGTGCGGCGCAAACCACGTCGATGATCGCGATCGGCATGTCGCAGATGTTGATGATGCGAGCGTTGGGACGCAGCACGCGGCAGCCCTCGGACACGATGGCAGCAGGGTTGGAGTAGTTGAGAATCCAGTAGTCCTTCTTAGCGTACTTCTCAACGTCATCGATCAGCTCGACCATGGGGAAGATGGTGCGCATGCCGTAGGCAAGGCCGCCGCAGCCGCAGGTCTCCTGGCCCACGCAGCCGTGACGCAGCGGAATCTTCTCGTCCTGCTCGCGCATGGCATAGCCGCCCACGCGCATCTGGGCAAACACGAAGCTCGCGTCCGTAAAGGCAGTCTCCTTGTCGGTGGTCACCGTGAGCTTGATGTCCAGGCCGAGGTCCTCGTGCAAAATCCAGTCCACGAGCACGCCGATCTTGCGCTGGCGCTCCTCGTTGATGTCGTACAGACGAATCTCGTCAACGTCGAGCTCGTCCTTGCGCAGGGCGATGGATTTGACGATGCCGGGGGTAAAGGTGGATCCGCCACCACACAGAGTAATGATCATTGTTTACTGCTCCTTCTCAATTGCGTTTTCGACCTTGTCACGCATCTCGGCGACCTTCATGCCAAAGATGATCTGGATATTATTGCCGTTGCGGTTGATGCCGCTGTTGGGCACGTGGTTGATGAGGTCCTCATTGATGAGGTCCGGGTTCTTAACGTTCACGCGGAGACGCGTAAAGCAGTTCTCGAGCTCCTCGATGTTGTCCTTGCCACCAAGACCTGCGACCAGGTCGGCGATGCCTGCATCGACGCCCTCTGCGGGAGCCGCGGCAACAGCGCCCTGCTTCACCGCGACAGACGCGGCGGCCTCGCCCTCGGCAACGGACTCGGCGAGCTCGGACTCTTCCTCGCGACCAGGCGTGTGGAGGTTGAGCTTCTTAATAAGGAAGGTGAAGAGGAAGAAGTACAGAGCGGCGTTGACGACTCCAAGCACGAGCATCATCGGCCAGTTGGTCTTATCGACACCAAGGACCAGGTTGGAAACCACGATGTTGATGATGCCGCCTGCAGTCGAAGCGGGCACGGAGAGGACCTTGAGCAGGACCAGGAAGATACCGG
Source organism: Collinsella sp. AF31-11 (assembly GCF_003475605.1). Classification (NCBI taxonomy): domain Bacteria; kingdom Bacillati; phylum Actinomycetota; class Coriobacteriia; order Coriobacteriales; family Coriobacteriaceae; genus Collinsella; species Collinsella sp. AF31-11. Next base: position 94,333 of record NZ_QRQS01000007.1, on the reverse strand, counting down.
AAAGAACCGAGTGAACAACAAAGAGCACGGGAGCGGCAAAGACAAAGAGGAAGTCCATGGGCTCGGTGACACAGGAGAGCACGGCGGTGATGATCAGCGGGATGATAACGGCCTTGGTCTTATCCTTGTTCCCCTTGTAAGCGGTGAAGATAAAGGCGAGACCGATACCGATGTAGGGCCACAGGTTGTTGAAGGTGTAGCTGTTGAAGTAGGTGCTATCGGAGAAGGGCTGGCCCGTCATTGCCATCTCGGCGACACGGATGGGATAGGCGCCGGCGATAACCTGATCACCCAGCGTCAGGGTGCCACCCACATCGGAGAACTGGAACGGAGTGTAGATGAGGTGGTGCAGACCGGTGGGAACGAGCAGCTTGTTGAGCATGCCGTAGATAAACAGACCGATGTTGCCCGACTCCTTAATGATGCCGGCAACGGAGGAGATGGCGCCCTGAACCGGAGGCCAAACGATGCAGAAGCCAGCGCCCATGATCCAGGAGATGATGATCATGATCAGGAACGGGAAGCGAACGCCCGAGAACATCGAAAGGGCAATGGGGAACTGCTTGTTCGAGTACTTGTTGAACACGGCACCGGTGATGCAACCAAGAATGATGCCGCCAAACACGCCGGTATCGAGCACCTGAATGCCCATAACGGTGCTCTGGCCGGTTCCGGTAAGACCGAGCATGCCGCTCGCTTCGGCAAGAGAGCCGGTGGCGTTGAGCACGATGTTGTTAGCCTGCAGGAACAGGAAGAACGACATCAGGGCGATAAGCGAAGCATGGCCCTTGTTCTTCTTTGCCATGGCGCCGGCGATGCCCACGCAGAACAGAATCGAGAGGTTGTTGATGATAAACATCAGCGACTGATAGACAACGGCGCCCACAAGCTGGAACGGACCGGAGCCCAGTACGGGGATCACGGCGCAGATGGTCTTGTTGGTCAGAATAATGCCCACGATGAGCAGAATGCCGGCAACCGAGAGATACATCATCGGCTGAACGATCGACTTCGCGAACACCTCCAACGGCGCTTTGAAATTGAACTTCTTTTTTGCGGTCATAGCGGTACTCCCTTTCCTTTTCCGCAAATTAAGACAGATGTGCCCTGGACAAGGCCATAAGCCCTGCCTTATATCAATCGATGTGTGGGCACGTTATGCCTAGAGACCAGGTTCTCCAAGCAGGTTAACAATGTGATATGCGAGATAGCTCTTCTCGGCATCGGTAACGACAACGTTATAGGTAGACGACAAGTGGGCAGCTATGGCGTCCGCGCACGAGAATGCGCACGGATACGCCGTTTCATCGATTCGGAACAGCGCGTCGCCATTGATTTGCCCGGCCGCAGGATCGAGCGCTCGCTGTGCGAAAAACTGCAGGTGACGAACGAAACGTTCGTAAGGCAGCGAGGTGTCATCGAGGGTCGTAGCATAGCGCTCGGAAACAATCGCAAGCACGTCGCGAACAAGCTGGACCGAGATGATGAGACGGTCGGAGCGTTGCGGCATGGTGGCGTTGACGATATGCAAGGTAATGAAACCCTGCTCCTCCTCGCTCATCTCGATGCCCAGGTAGTCCTTGATGATCTGCAGCGCACGGCCCGCAAGCGCGTACTCCTTGCGATAGAACTGCTGAATCTCAAGCAGCAGCGGGTTCTCGCAGCGAACGCCCTTGCGCTCACGATCGAGGGCAAGGCTGATATGGTCTGCGAGAGCAATGAGAATCTTGTCGTTGATATCAACATTGAGCTCTCGACGGAGCATCTGAACAATGTCCTCGGAAATCACGAGGTTGACGGTGGGAATGGACTCCAAAAGATGTGCCAAGCGGTCAATCGTACGCGAATCCTGAGAAGTTCCCTCCTGCAACGCGTAGGTCTTTTCGACCGATGCCTCGTCGATGGCATCGCCGGCATGACGGCCAAAGCAGAGGCCTCGACCGATGACAATGAGCTCGAAGCCATCGTCCGAAGTGACCATTGCGACGTTATTGTTGAAAACTCGCTTGATAACCACGGTACCCACCACAAGAATTTACTCGGAAAGCCAGACGACAGGCTCTTTAACAGTAACAGGGCCGGAAGCGTGCTCACGAAGAGTCGAGTTCTCCGAACGCTCGCATACAATAACGAAGACCGTGGGATCGAAGCCGGCGGCGCGGACCGCGTCGAAATCGACCTCGACGAGGGGCTGGCCCGCGTCGACATGGTCACCCTGGGCAACAAGCGCATGGAAGCCCTTGCCCTCAAGTTTAACAGTGTCGATTCCGATATGCAGCATCACCTGAGCAGAGCTGTCGTCGGACATGATGCCCAGCGCGTGCTCGGTCGGAAACAGCGCCGCGACGGTACCGGAAACAGGAGCGCACACCGTTCCCTCTTGGGGAACCACGGCAACGCCATCGCCCACCGCACGGCTGCTAAAAGCGGGATCATTGGTTTTTTCTAGATTAACAAGCTCGCCGGAAACAGGGGCGAGGATTTCGAACTCGGAAGTCGCAGTCGTCTGCTTGTCCGAGCCACCCATAAGGCGAGAAAAGAAACCCATGGTGACATGTCCCTTCATAAATATAGCCCAACCAAAATCAAACGAATGCATCCATAGAGACACACCCGTTCAAAGACTTTGGTTAGGCCCACGTCCGAGGGACTCGGTAACCTTCCGCATTTCTTTTTACGGGAGCTATTGTAGACAAGCCCAAAGCCAGAACAATCATTATGACCGGTGAGCGGTATTATTTCTTCGATAAACGGTATTTAGGCGGCACTTAGGGGCGTTCCTTTCCCGCCGGCACCCAGGGGCACTCCTCACTCTGGTGCGTTGGGAACAGGTTTGTTTGCACCAGGTTGGTGCAGATTAACCTGTCCCCAATGCACCAATTTCGTATGCACTAGATGAAGGGCTCGCATTCCTTCCGCACGACGCAAGCCTTGCTCAGCATCTGGGAAACAGCGGATAGCTTGTTGGGATCAAGCTTGCGAGCGCCTCGCGGACATACGGCAATGCAGCGCATGCAGGAGATGCACGCCTCGCCAGCTGCTCGCTTGGGGTCGCCCTTGTCGATAGCACAAACGGGGCACGCCGCGGCGCATGCACCGCAGGAGACGCAATCCTCTGTTGCCTCGGGTGCCATGCGGTGACCTCCGGCTTGTTTATAAGGACGATTGCCGGGAATAGAGGGCTCGGATGCATCCTCAGTCAACAGCTTTTGCTGAATTTGCTGCGCAAACTCTGCGAGCTGCGCCGCATCCTGCGCATCCGGTCGCCCAGCAGCAAACTGACGAGCAACGGAATGCTCAGCAATAGCAGAAACCGCTGCAACCACCCTAAATCCGGCGCGCTTCGCAACGTCCTCCAGCTCTACGAGCGTGTCCTCAAACGCGCGGTTTCCGTATACACAAACCAAAACAGCCCGAGCCCCGTTGCCGCGCACCATGTTCAGTCGGTCGACCGCCATGGCAGGGACTCTGCCGGCATACGCTGGCACGGAGATAGCAGCCACGTCGTCCTTCGTCATCGAGACCTCGTGGAAATCCAACCCGCTATCGGTCAGATCGACGGTAACGGTATTCTTGTCCAGCGCTCCAGCCACAAGGCCAGACACCTTCTGCGTTCCACCCGTCGGACTAAACACAATTTCGAATACGCTCATCTAGACACCCTCCCCCTACGCTCAGCAACGCGTCAAGCCGTTTTCACATCCAGCCAGAGTATACGGCACGTGGGTCCCCGTTTTAATGCACCAAGCACCCCAATGCACCCACCCTACGCTGTCTGCCTCTTCGTTTTGTATAAATTACGGTACAGATTGTATATATTTACGGGATACCGCCGTGTTCTCCCGAGGTACCCCATCCTGGCCCGTGCAAAAAACGGAGTATTCTGCAACGTGACCGCGCCAGCACCGCCGCGGATGGGCAAAACTGTAGGGCGCCGCATCCTTTTAAGTCCCGACATGGCGAGAATGACGCGCCCCTGCTCCGGAAAACGACGAAATCTGACTCAGAACGCTCGCTAGGGATATCCGAAGGCCACCGTTGGCGACGTCAAATCATATGCAGACAACTCGAACTGCAGAATACTCCAAAAAATGCACGGCGCACCCCATGGGACCCATTGCCGCATGGTAGGAAACAGGCCCACGGCATCCTCTAGATGCATTCCCGAGGAAATCACATTTGAACTAGCGATCGGATACGGCAAACAAAAAGGGCCCCGAGCGTAGTTGCTCGGGGCCCTTGGTTCACCTCGCTCTAGCGGGCGATGCGTGCGTTATTTGCGCTTGCCGCCGCCGTCACCGGGGCGGCGGGAGCTGCTACCGCGCTTGCCGCCACGACTATTGCCATAGCTGCCACGGTTATCGCGACCGCCGGCGCGGCCGCCACGGGAACCGGCCTGGTTGCCGCCACGCCCGCCACGATAGCCGCCACGACGCTCCTCGCGGGTATCGTCGTAGTTGCGCCAGTCATCGCGACGATCGCGGCTGGCACGCGGGTCACGACGATCGCGCGACTCGTTAGAACGACCAGCGCCGCCGCGGCCGCCGTTACCACGAGCACCCTCGCGACGCTCGCCGCCGCGGCCGCCGCGCTCTTCAAAGCGCTTGCCGCCGCGGGACTCGCCGCCGCGGGTACCACGCTCGTCACGCGAACCACGGCCTTCGCCGCCACGGCGCTCATTGCGCCCGCCGCGCTCGCCATCGCGACCGGAACGACGACGGTCGCCCGCACCGCGTTTGCCGCCACGCGAACCGCGGCCCTCGTCCTCGCGCTCAACACGGCGACGACCTCCACGGTCCTCGTCCTCGCGACGGCGGCGATGCGCCTCGCCCTGGAACTGCTTGGCACGACGCTCGGCACGGTTACCGCGCGGGGCCTGCTCGACGGCAGCGGCACCGCCGCGCTCCTCGGCAGCTACCTCGCGGGCCACGCTCTCAACAGCCTCGTCTACGCGAGCCTGAACGCCCTCGCGCACGCGGGTCTTGCCGCCGCGCTTGGGACGGCTCGGACGCTCGCCGTCGCCGCGACGCTCGTCACGACCGCGGTTGGAACGACCGGCCACATCACCGTAATCGTCGCCGTTGCGCTTGCCGTCGCGACGCGCCTGCTCAAGCTTCTTCTTGCTCTTGGACTTGCCTCGCTTGGTCTTCTTCTTCACCTTAAAGGCCGCAGGGTCGCGCTCGGGATCAACCGCGGGTGGATTGGGGCCCACGTGCAGGTCGCCGGCCTCGTAGATGTCGGCGGTCTTGTCCATGAGCTTCTCAATCTCGTAGAACTCATCGACGTCCTGCTCGGTCACAAACGTAATGGCCCAGCCCAGCTCGCCGGCGCGGCCCGTGCGGCCAATGCGGTGGATGTAGTCGGTCGGCTCGGCCGGCACGTCAAAGTTCACGACGTAGCGCACGTCGCTAATGTCGATGCCGCGGGCAAGCACGTCGGTTGCCACCAACACGTCGACGGTACCGTCGCGGAAGGCCGAAAGCGCGCGCTCGCGCTGGGCCTGGCTGCGGTTGCCGTGAATCGCGGCGGCCTTGATGCCCTTACGCTCCAGACGACGGCAGCAGCTGTCGGCGCGATGCTTGGTACGCATAAAGACGATGGTGCGCTCCGGGCCTTCCTTTTTGAGGAACTCGGGCAGCAGGTTGTTCTTGGCCTCGATGGACACCGGGAACACAAACTGGTCGACGGTGTCGGCGGTCGACGTGGCCGGTGCGATCTCCACGCGAGCCGGGTCGCTCACCAGGTCGGTGATCTCGCCCACAGCCTCCTCGTCAAGTGTGGCCGAGAACAGCAGCGTCTGGCGCTCGGCCGGCGTCTCGCGCACAATGCGGCGGACGGCGGGCAAAAAGCCCATGTCGAGCATGCGGTCGGCCTCGTCGAGCACCAGCACCTTGACCTCGTCCAGGTGGCAGGCGCCCTGCTCGATCAGATCGACCAGACGGCCCGGCGTGGCGACTAGGATGTCGCAGCCGTACTTGAGGGCAGCGGTCTGCGGCTTGTAGCTCACGCCGCCCACGACGGTCACGGCGACATGACCGGTGACGTCGGCGATCTTGCTCGCGACCTCGTCGATCTGCTGGGCAAGCTCGCGCGTGGGGGTGATGACGAGCATCACGGGGCCGCGGCCGTTGCCCTCGGGCTTTTTAGCGCCGCGACGGCGGTTGCGGCCGCTGCGCTCGCGCACAGGCTTGGGCGGAGCGATGTGCTCCAGATTGTTCATGGTCGGCAGCAAAAAGGCGGCCGTCTTGCCGGTGCCAGTCTGAGCGGCAGCAAGCAGGTCGCGGCCCTCGAGCACCACGGGGATTGAGCCGGCCTGCACGGGCGTCGGCGCCGTGTAGCCCAGGTTCTCGATGGCACGAAGCATCTCGTCGGAAAGGCCCAGCTCGTCAAAGGCGGGCAGGCTCTCGGTAGCGGACTCGACGGCCTGGGCAGCATTGGCCTCATCGGCGGCATCGAAGGCAGCCTGGGTCATGGCCTCGCGGGTCTCGTCCAGGATCTCGGCGTCGGTGACGTCGGATACAGAATTACGCATATGTTGTTGTTCCTTATCTGCACGCGCAATGGGCACGGCATGCGGCCGCGCGGGCGTGCTTGGTAGTGCGCTAATACATACAAAAACGGGTGCGCACAGAGAGGACGTTGCTCAGCACGCTGGCGATCGCTTTGGCAGCCCTATCACGCGCCGTCCAGACGCAGCGGCCCTAAGCGATGGAGCAGATTCGCCGCGGGTTAGTATACCCGTGCTTCGCATGCCCCCACGTAAACCACAGATGACGGAGCGGACGAGGCGGGCCTGGGCCGATTGTCTCGATCTGTAACATCTAGAACCCAAAAACCGGTCTAACTGTTACAGATTGAGACAAACTCAAACCTCGCAAAACAAAATCTCAATCTGTAACAGTTAGAGGTCATTTTCCCCGCTAGATGTTACAGATCGAGATGTTTGACATGAGCTGCCAACGATTGAGCAGCCACCCGCATCTGTAGCGAAATGTCATACATTTTCATCCCCACTGGACACCCCCAGGGGGTATGGGTGTATAGTATCGGCAGGTTAACAATTCCAATACCGAGCCACAGAAAGGAGAAGCCATGGCTCAAGATAAATTCGATGTGGGTGGTATGACATGCGCCGCCTGTCAGGCGCACGTGGACCGCGCCGTGAGCAAACTCGACGGCGTCGAGAGCGTCGCGGTCAATCTGCTCGCCGGCTCCATGCTGGTGGACTATGACCCCGCGCAGGTCACCCCCGACGACATCTGCACCGCTGTCGATCGCGCTGGCTACTCGGCCTCGCCCGTCAGCACGGGCACCGACGCCGGCCCAAGCGGCAGCGCACAAGCCAGGACCGGCGCCGCCCATATGGAGTCGCCCTCCAAAAAGTTGGAGGCCGCCGCTTCCGCCATGCGCACACGACTCATCGTCTCAATCGTCTTTCTTGTCCCGTTGTTCTATATAGGCATGGGGCACATGCTCGGCTGGCCGCTGCCTGGCGTCTTCACCGATCATACCCACAGCATGACGCTCGCCCTCACCGAGCTCGTCCTGCTCATCCCTATCGTCTACGTCAACGACGCGTACTTTATCAACGGGTTTAAATCGCTCGCACACGGCGCGCCCACCATGGACGCCCTTATCGCCGTTGGCGCCACCGCATCCATCGCCTGGTCGCTCTACGCCATGTTTATCATGGCCGACCAACTAGCCGCAGGACAGGTCCGCGAGGCCATGATGACGGGCATGGACAACCTGTATTTTGAGAGTGCGGGCACGATCCTGTCGCTCGTCACCGTGGGCAAATACCTCGAGACACGCAGCAAATCCAAAACCGGCGGCGCCATCGAGGCGCTCATTGACCTGGCGCCCAAGACCGCGATCGTCGTGGCCGAGGACGGTACCGAGGCCACCGTCGACGTCGATGCCATTCTGCCCGGCCAGGTGCTGCGTGTGCGCCCCGGCGAGTCCATCCCCGTCGACGGCGTGGTGCTCGAGGGCAGCTCGGCCGTGGACGAGAGCGCGCTCACCGGCGAGTCCATCCCCGTGGAGAAGACCGCCGGCGACACTGTCAACGCGGCCACGGTCAACCGCACGGGCTCGTTTACCTTCCGCGCCACGCGTGTGGGCGCCGACACGTCGCTCGCCAAAATCATCAAGCTCGTCGAGGACGCCAACGCCACCAAGGCGCCCATCGCCCGCATGGCCGATAAGGTCGCTGGCGTATTTGTGCCCGTGGTGTTTGTGATCTCGGCCGTGACCTTTGCGGTGTGGATGGCACTGACTGGCAGCGTGAACGAAGCGCTCACCTCCGCCGTGGCCGTGCTGGTGATCAGCTGTCCGTGTGCACTGGGCCTGGCCACGCCCGTCGCCATTATGGTGGGCACCGGCAAGGGCGCCGAAATGGGCATTCTGTTCAAGAGCGCCGAGGCGCTGGAGAACCTGCGCAGCGTGGGCACCGTGGTGCTCGATAAGACGGGCACGGTCACCCGCGGCAAGCCTGCCGTGACCGATATCGTGGTAGCCACGCGCGCTGACGGCTCGTCCGCCATGAGCGAAAAGGCGCTGCTCAAGCTGGCCGCCGCGCTGGAGCGCTCAAGCGAGCACCCGCTGGCCGAGGCGATTATGGCCGAGTGCGAGACACGCGGAATCGTCGCGCGCATGGTCGAGGACTTTGCTGCCGTGCCCGGTCGTGGCGTTACGGCGCGCGAAGGGCAAAACGCCATTGCCGCTGGTAACGTGCGCCTGATGAACGAGTTGGGCGTTACCGTGCCCGCGGGTCTTGCCGAGCAATTTGCCGCCGAAGGCAAGACGCCGCTGTTCTTTGCCAAGAACGGCGAGCTTGTCGGCACCATTGCCGTGGCCGACGAGGTCAAGGAGACGAGCGCCGCAGCCATTTCCGCGCTGCGCTCACTCGGCGTCGACGTGCGCATGCTCACCGGCGACAACCGCGTCACTGCCGAAGCAATCGCCCGCCGTGTGGGACTCGACCGTGCGCAGGTCATCGCCGACGTCCTCCCCGCCGACAAGGAACGCCACGTGCGCGAACTGCAGGATGCGGGCGGCAAGGTCGCCATGGTGGGCGACGGCATCAACGACTCCCCCGCCCTGGCGCGCGCCGACGTGGGCCTTGCTATCGGCACCGGCGCCGACATCGCCAAGGAGGGCGCCGACGTGGTACTCATGCGCAGCGACCTCATGGACGTCGCCCGAGCCATCGAGCTTTCACGCGCCACGATCCGCAACATCAAGCAGGACCTGTTCTGGGCACTGTTCTACAACGGCATCGGCATTCCGCTGGCGGCGGGCGTGTTCTTCCCGCTCACCGGATGGCAGCTCTCGCCGATGTTTGGCGCCGCGGCCATGAGCCTGTCGAGCGTGTGCGTCGTAAGCAATGCATTGCGCCTACGAACCTTTAAGCCCAAAACGGCACGCTGAGGCACCCGACCTTGCCCCTCAAACCGTCGCTCGCGTACCCAAGTACGCTTCACTCCTCTTTCGGGGCAATCTCGGGCACCTCAGCGCACCTTTAAGATGACTCTGTTCACGACTAAACTGTCAGATAATCTCAATCGATAAGGAGTACACCCATGAACTACACGATCAAAACCTCGGGCCTTATGTGCGGCCACTGCGACGCCACCGTCGAGACGGCGTTGCTCAACGTTGCCGGCGTGACCGACGCCGATGCCGATCACGAGACTCAGACCGTCCAGGTGGAGTGCGCCGACACCGTGACCGCCGAGCAGCTCGCCGCCGCTGTCGAGGCCGCGGGTGAGAAGTTCCACGCCCTTTCGGTGACCGCCGCGTAACGACCCGCACGTACCCCCCCCCCCCCCCCCCCCCCCCC
>NZ_QRQS01000007.1:10249-84427 GCF_003475605.1 Collinsella sp. AF31-11 | reverse complement strand
AAATCGGTAACCCGCATGCTCAAGACGGCACGCGGCCAGATCGACGGCATCTTGCGGATGGTCGATGAGGACCGTTACTGCGTCGATATTTCCACGCAGCTCATGGCAACGCAGGCGCTCATTGCGCGCATCAACGCCGACGTGCTCAAGGCGCATATCGAGGGCTGCGTGACTTCGGCAATCGAATCGGGCGACGAAGACCTCAAGGCCGCCAAGCTCGCCGAGATCGAACGCGTCGTCGACAAGCTCTCCAAGTAATTGGGGCATTGGGGACGGACTGCTTTGCACCTTCTTGGTGCATCGGGGACAGGTATGTTTGCACCACCTTGGTGCAGATTGACCTGTCCCCCTTGCTCTAAATCGGGTATAAAGGCGTGCAGCATATCGAACGAAAGGCAATTTGCATGAATGACTTTATGAAGGGCCGCAATGGCGCCGATGAGCTCACCATCGTTATGGGCTTTGTCGGCATCGTCATCGCGATGATCGGATCGATAGCCCATATCCAGTGGCTCAGCTGGATTGCCATCGCCGTAATCGTGATTGGCGTGCTGCGCGGCCTGTCCAAAAACATCGACGCACGTCGCAAGGAAAACGCGGCCTTTGTCGCCGCGACCGCTAACGTCCCCGGCCTGGGCAAGTTCGTCGCGAGCTTGGGTAGCGGCGCCGCGGCTGCCAACGCCTCGCGCACGGCCGGTACCAGCAAGGAAGACTTTGAGCGTGCCAAGCGCACGGCCAAGAAGATGTGGAAGGGTCGCAAGACCACAGCATACCTCAAGTGCCCCAACTGCGGCCAGATGCTCTCCGTCCCCAAGGGCAAAGGCAAGATCCGCGTCACCTGCCCCAAGTGCCACGCCAAGATGGAAACCCGCTCCTAACGCCCGCACGCGGGACAAATTAATCAGGTTTGTTTGTCCCAAATCTTAAGTATTTGTTCGATAAAAAAGCCGAGGCCTCGTGTTGAGACCTCAGCTTTTTGCATGCGGCAACGGAGCTGCCCCTTTGTCACATCTACGCCACACCGTCGCGGGCCAGCTCCTCAGCCAGCGCTTCGGCAGGCATGGCCATAATCGCGTCGAGCTCGGCGTCCACCTCGGGAATACGCTTCACCTTGAGCTTGCGTACCAAATCACCGCGACACATCACATGCGTCGGCTCACGCAGAGCGCACAGGTCATCGAGCGGATTCTTGCGCGTCACCAGGATATCGGCGGCCTTGCCGCACTCGATCGTACCGGTCTCGCCGCCCAGCCCCAGCAGCTCGGCGTTGACTTGCGTAGCCGTATGCAGCGCGAAGGCGTTGCTCACACCGACATACTTGGCAAAATAGGCCGCCTCACGCCACATGTCGTACTGCGTCACGAACGGGCAGCTTGAGTCCGTGCCCAGGCCCACCTTAATGCCAGCTTCCAGCGCGGCACGGGCGCTCTCGATGATGCCCGAGCACACGATGTCGCCGTTCTTCTTTTGTGTATCGGTCGAATGGGTCTTTTCCGGGTCGAGCAATACAAACGGCAGCGCCGGGCTGATCGTGCAGGTCACGCTCGGCGCGCGTCCCTCGAGCTGTGTGCCCGCGGCGCCGCGATACAGCTCCAGGATCTCGGGCGTCATCGGGGCACCGTGCTCGATCGTGTCGACCCCGGCCTCAAGCGCGGCCTTCACGCCCTCGGTGCTCTCGACATGAGCCATAACCGGCAGGCCCACCTCGTGCGCCGCCTTGCACGCCGCCGCGACAACATCGATCGGCATGCGCAGCACGCCCGGCTCGCCAACTTCGGTCGCGTCGAACACGCCACCCGTCACGAACAACTTGATGACGTCGGCACCACGAGCGTACAAGTCGCGCACCTGTTCGGCCGCCTCGTCGGGCGTATTGGCGACCTGGGCGAACAAGCCCGCACCATGGCCGCCCGGCACCGTGACGCCCGTTCCCGGCGCTACCAGACGCGGACCCTGATACTTACCGGCGTCGATAGCGTCGCGCACGGCAATGTCGGCAAACAGCGGGTCGCCCGCGCCGCGCACCGTGGTCACGCCGCTTGCCAGCTGCTGCTGGGCACTGCCCTTGAGGATGCGGCGGACGATGGCACGCCCCACGGGATTATCGAGCTTCTTCATCAGCGCTCCCGCATCGCCGGCCGAGACAGGCTTGCCCGAGCCGCACAGGTGCGCGTGCATATTGATGAGACCGGGCATGAGATACGCACCGCCCAGGTCGATAACCTCGGCACCCGCGGGCGCCTGCGCCACAGCACTCGGCCCCATCCAGGTGATGACGCCGCGCTCAACAGTCACGGCCATATCGGGTTGCGGCTCCATATGCTCCGAACCATCCAGAATGGTCGCATTGATAAACAACGTGGAACGATCGGCAGTCGCCATATCGAGCTCCTCCCTCACGATTAACTTGAACATTTGTCCATTATCACCCAATGCAGCGACCTAAAGTCGAGCATATCGGTTAACGGAGGGACGAGAGAGATGTGAGGGCAAACGGAGACAGCGTGGCGATACTTCGGCCGTGCTGACGAAACATCTCAATCTGTAACAGTTAGGCCGCCCCCAGGCCGTTAAACGTTACACATCGAGACAAAAGGGCAGAAGGCAAGGCAGGCGACAACCGCCCATCCTCTACCCCCACTCCTGCTCGTAGATGTTGAGCGACTTTACGTACCGCCCCTGGGCGCCCATGATGTCGCGGACCAGACGCAAGAAGAAGCTGATGCACGAGGTGTCAAAGCCGTCCTGCAGGTCCTCCGGATGCACCGCACCCGGCCCATCGACCGCCGTATCGCTCAGCCGCGCGATGTCATACAGGTAGAGCTGTCCCGCCGTAAGCCAGACATCGTCGACGCAGGCGAGGCGCACCGCAATCGCGCCGTCACTCCAGTGCTCCTTCTGCACGATATGCGGATCGTAGACATCAAAGCGATGATCGGTGCGCGTGTCCTTCAGCACGACCATGCCGGACGCAGGATTCTTGTCCAAAATGCCAAAGCGCGAGAAATACTGCGTGTCGCGTACCTGCTCGAGCCGCTTGAGCGAGGCAGGCGAAAGCGATGCCGGCGGCTCGTCAACATACAGCTCGAGCAGCGTTTTGCCATGGCGATAGGGGCGCTCAAACAGCAGCCAATCGGTAAACGCCATGTTGTAGGCCATGATTTCGTTTTGCGAAGGCTCAGTGCAATAGCTGAGCCACGGGTCGACAATGATCTCGAACTGTTCGCGCGCCGGCTCCAGGAATTGAAACTTCCGCAGCATCCAAAAGTGAGCCATGTCGGCAATATCGTTGCCGACGGCTTCGGCTAGCTCTGCTCGGTCAAAAGCGTGGTCAGTCATGGCATCCTCCTCAAACTGATGGACCTCAATTTGAGCTTACGAGGAAGGTGGGCAGCCACGACCAGCGCGGGCAAAATAGGCCTCCGACTGCAAACCAGATACTGACCAAACACTTGACGAAAAGCTTGATCGAAAATGCGCACCGCAACAAAACCGCAGGTAGACATAGACGGCCAACCCGCCCTTTTGAGCCAGATGCCCGCAGCCACCACAGAAACAACAGGTGACCACAGCCCGAGAAGTCGACAAATGAACATCCGTACGTCGACAAACGAGCAAACTGCTCGCAAATCCGCAAGGAGTGTCCCCGAGTGCCGACAGAAAAGGAACGTCCCTAACTGCCGGCACTTAGGGACGTTCCTTTTGTGCCGGCAGTTAGGGACAGCCCTTTCCGATTCGATTGTTGAGTATCTCCGTGACTACTTTACAGTTCCAGCGCGTCGGCGACTTCGGCTGCGCAGGCCAGGGCATCGGCCATGGCGTTCACCACGAGCGAGCTGCCGTTGCGGGCATCACCCGCCACATACACCGGCACGGCATCCGCAGCAACACCATCCACGCGGGCCGCAAGGTGCGAGCCCTCGGAAGCCATCACGGGCAGCGGGCGGCCCGCCGTGGCAACGGGCACGCCGACAGCTTCGAACACGCTGTGTTCCGGACCCGTAAAGCCACAGGCGATGAGCACCAGCTGCGCCGGCACCTCGTGCTCGGAGCCCGCAATGCGTTCGGGCTTGCCGGCCGACCAATCCAGATCGACCACGCGCAGACCCGCAGCCGCGCCCTTCTTGTCCAGCAGCACCTCGAGCGTGTCCACGCCCCAAGCGCGCATCTCGCCGCCCATGGCAGCGATAGCCTCCTGCTGGCCGTAGTCGGTCTTCTTCACGTTGGGCCACTGCGGCCAGGGGTTGCCTGCCGCGCGCTTATCGGGCGCAGCCGGCAAGAACTCAAACTGGCGCACGCTGCGCGCGCCCTGACGCACCGCGGTACCCACGCAGTCGTTGCCGGTATCGCCACCGCCAATGACCACGACGTCCAGGCCGCGTGCGTCAATAGCAGGCTCACCGCCATCGAGCACCGAGACGGTCGAAGCCGTCAGGTAGTCCACGGCATACACCACGCCCGGGGCATCAATGTTCGCAGCCGAAAGTCCACGCGGAGCACGGGCGCCGGCAGCCACCACGGCGGCGTCAAAGTCGTCGAGCCTGGCGGTAACCTTGGGATCGCTCACGTCGGCGCCCAGCTCGAACACAATACCCAGCTCGCGCATGAGCGCCACGCGACGCTCGACCACAGACTTCTCGAGCTTCATGTTGGGAATGCCGTACATGAGTAGGCCGCCGGGGCGGTCGTCGCGCTCAAACACCGTCACGCGAGCACCGCGACGCGCAAGCTCCCATGCTGCCACCAGGCCAGCCGGGCCGGAACCAACCACGGCGACCGAGGGCGCGTCCTCCCCTGCCGGCTCAAAGCGACGTGGGCCGCCGTTTCCCCACTCATGGTCGCTGATCGCACGCTCGTTATCGTGAATCGTCGTGGGTTGGCCGTCGACCGAGCCCAGGTTGCACGCGGCCTCGCACAGTGCCGGGCACACGCGGCTCGTGAACTCAGGCATGGGCGAGGTGAGCGACAGGCGCTCGGCAGCCTCATCCCAGCGGCCGCGGTACACCAGCTCGTTCCACTCGGGAATCAAGTTGTGCAGCGGGCAGCCGCTCGGACGTGCCTTGCCAAAGCTCGCGCCCATCTGGCAAAACGCCACGCCGCACATCATGCAGCGGCTCGCCTGGGCGCGACGTGCGTCGTCATCGAGCTCCACATACAGGGGATCAAAATCATGACTGCGCTCCTCCACGGGACGCAGCTCGTGGGTCACGCGATCGATATCAAGAAAAGCACCGGGCTTACCCATGGCACTTACGCCTCCTTCTTGGTCGAAGCAACAGGGCTGGCAGCCACGGACGCAGCGCCCGCAGCACCGCCCGCAGCATCGCCCGCAGCATCGAAGCGAGCAACATCCGCGGCACTCGCGCGACCGGTCACGATGTCAAACGCCAGCTCCTCGGCCTGAGCATGCGTCTTCCCGGCAGCCTCGGCCGCAGCGACAATTGCCAGCACGCGCTCGTACTCGGTCGGAATGACCTTCACAAAGTGCTTGCTCATCGTCTCAAAGCTGTACAGCAACTTAATGCCGCGCGGGCTCTGCGTCGCGTCCACGTGCTCCTGGATGAGCTCGCGAATCTGCGCTAGCTCGTCGGCCGTCGGGGCCTTGAGCTCCACGCTCTCGTGGTTCACGCGGGCGCCGAGCGTGCCGTATTGGTCAAAGACGTAGGCCACGCCGCCCGTCATGCCGGCGGCAAAATTCTGCCCGACCTCGCCCAGGATGAGCGCCAGACCGCCCGTCATGTACTCGCAGCCATGGTTGCCGCAGCCCTCGACCACCACGGTGGCACCGGAGTTGCGCACGGCAAAACGCTGGCCGGCAAGACCGTTAATGAAGCCGCGGCCGCTCGTGGCGCCAAAGAACGCAACGTTGCCCACGATGATGTTCTCGTCGAACTTGTAGGTCGCATGCGGGTTGGGGCGCACCGACACCTCGCCGCCCGAAAGGCCCTTGCCAAAGTAGTCATTGGCGTCACCGCACACGTTGAGCGTAATGCCGCGCGGCAGGAACGCGCCAAAGCTCTGACCAGCCGATCCATCGCAATCGATGGTGATGGAGCCGGCGGGCAGGCCCTCGGGATGCGCCTTGGTCACCGCGTTGCCCAGAATGGTGCCAACGCAGCGGTTGACGTTTGCGATATCGGCGCGGAAGCGAATCGGACGCAGGTGCGCACGAGCATCGGCCGTGTAGGGCACAAACAGCGTGGAGTCGAGCGTCTTGTCGAGCTCACTGTCGGCAGCCATCTGCGGCAGGAAGTGACGACCGTCGGCACCCGGAATGTGGGCACCGAACTCGCAGGTCGCGCTCGCCAGCACGGGCGACAGATCGAGCAGGTTGGCCTTGCGGTTGCCCGGGACCTCGATCTGGCGCAGGCACTCGGGATGGCCGACCATCTCGTCGACGGTGCGGAAGCCCAGGCTCGCCATGACCTCGCGCAGCTGCTCGGCAACAAAGAGCATAAAGTGCTCGACGTGCTCGGGCTTGCCGCGGAAGCCACGACGCAGGCGGCAGTTTTGCGTGGCGATGCCGGCCGGGCAGGTATCCTGCTGGCAGTCGCGCTGCATGAGGCAGCCCATCGAGATGAGCGGCATGGTCGCAAAACCAAACTCCTCGGCACCCAGCAAGCAGGCGACGGCGACATCGGTGCCGTCCATGAGTTTGCCGTCGGCCTCGAGCACCACGCGCGAGCGCAGGCCGTTTTGCAGCAGCGTCTGCTGGGCCTCGGCAAGGCCGAGCTCCAGCGGCAGACCCGCATGCCAGATAGAGTCGCGCGCAGCGGCACCCGAGCCGCCATTGTGGCCGCTGATCAAGATCTTGTCGGCAGCGCCCTTAGCCACACCGGTGGCGATGGTGCCGACGCCGGCCTCGCTGACCAGCTTGACCGACACGCGCGCGCCGGGGTTGGCGTTCTTAAGGTCAAAGATCAGCTCTGCCAGGTCCTCGATGGAGTAGATGTCGTGGTGCGGCGGAGGCGAGATCAGGCCGATGCCGGGCGTGGACTGACGGACCTCGGCGATCCAGGGATAGACCTTCTTGCCGGGCAGGTGGCCGCCCTCTCCGGGCTTGGCGCCCTGGGCCATCTTAATTTGAATCTCGAAGGCACTGCACAGGTAGCGGCTCGTCACGCCAAAGCGCGCACTTGCCACCTGCTTGATCGCGGAGTTCTTGGAGTCGCCGTTGGCCAGCGGGGTCTCGCGACGCGGATCCTCGCCACCCTCGCCCGAGTTGGAGCGGCCGTGCAGGCGGTTCATGGCAATGGCCATGCACTCGTGTGCCTCTTTGCTGATGGAACCGTACGACATGGCGCCGGTGTTAAAGCGGCGGACGATGTTGAGCGCGGGCTCCACCTCGTCGAGCGAAATCGGCGTGCGGCCGCTGGCATTAAAGTCGAGCAGGTCGCGTAGGCGCACGGCACGACCGGTGCGGTGCAGGCGGGCGCTGTACTCCTTAAAGGTGTCGTAGCTGTCCTCACGGCAGGCGGTCTGCAGCAGGTAGACGGCCTGAGGGTCGATCAGGTGATCCTCACCACCGAACGGGCGCCACTTGGTCAGGCCCAGTGTGGGCAGCTGATCGGGAGCCGGGCTCTTAAGGATGGCAAGCGCGGCATCATAGCGCTCATTCTGCTCGCGCTCGACGTCCTCGACACCCATACCGCCCACACGGCTCACCGTGCCGGCGAAATACGCGTTGACGAACTCCGGCGTAAAGCCCACGGCTTCGAAGATCTGCGCCGAATGGTAGCTCTGCACCGTGGAGATGCCCATCTTGGACATGATGGAGACGATGCCCGCCGTCGCAGCCTTATTGTAGTTGGCGATGCCCTGCTCGGCCGTCATGTCCAGGTCGCCGCGTGCCGCCAGATCGCGGATGCACACATGTGCGTTGTACGGATAGATGCCGCTCGCGGAGTAGCCCACCAGTGCCGCAAAGTCGTGCGGAGACACGGCATCGCCGCACTCCACCACGATGTCGGCAAAGGTGCGCACGCCGGCGCGGATCAGGTGGTTGTGCACGCAGCCCACGGCGAGCAGCGACGGCACGGGCACCTCGCCCGCAGCGGCACGATCACTCAGCACCACGATGTTCACGCCGTCGCGGACCGCAGCCTCAACGTCCTCGGCAAGCTGCTTGAGCGCAGCCTGCAGTGCGCCCTCGCCGGCGTCGCGGCGGTAGACGGCACGGAAGCGGCGAGTCTTAAAGCCCACGCGGTCGATGGCGCAGATGCGGTCAAACTCCTCCTCGCTCAGCAGCGGACGCTCCAGGCGCACCAGCTGACAGGCCGTACGGGAGTCCTCGAGCAGGTTGCCGTGGTTGCCCAGGTAGAGCGTGGTCGAGGTGACCATATGCTCGCGCAGGGCGTCGATGGGTGGGTTCGTGACCTGAGCGAATAGTTGATAGAAGTAGTCAAAGAACGAGCGCGTCTTCTTGGACAGGCAGGCCAGCGGCGCATCGATACCCATTGAGGCGAGCGGCGCCTTGCCCTGCTGGGCCATGGGGCGCACGACCTCGTCAACATCATCCCAGTGATACCCGAGCTTGGCCATGCGCACGGCGGCGGGCACCTCGGCGTCCTCGGCGGGCGCGGGCGCGGCGGGCTTGTCGAGTGCGTCGACGGTCAGCGTCTCCTCGGCAATCCAATCACGGTAGGGCTTTTCCTTGGCGTAACGGGCGCGCAGCTCGTCGTTGTAGATGACGCGGCCGCGGGCAAAATCGACCTCGAGCATCTGGCCCGGTCCCAGACAGCCGCTCGTCAGGATGTTCTCGGGGCTCACCTCGATGGTGCCCACCTCGCTCGCCAGCATAAAGCGGCCGTCGCGCGTCACGTAGTAGCGGGCGGGGCGCAGGCCGTTGCGGTCGAGGGCGGCACCCAGCGTGCGACCGTCGGTAAAGGCGATGGCGGCCGGGCCGTCCCAGGGCTCCATGAGCATGGACTGGTAGGCGTCGTAGGCGCGACGTTCCTCGCTCAGGCTGTCGTTGTGGTCCCACGGCTCGGGCAACAGCATGGATGCGGCACGCGTAAGCGGGCGACCGTTCATAACCAAAAACTCGAGAACGTTGTCCAGAATCGCGGAGTCGGAACCCTCGCGGTTGATGATGGGCATCACGCGCTCAAGATCGTGCTGCAGCACGGGGCTGTACAGGTTGGGCTCGCGGGCGCGAATCCAGTTGACGTTGCCCTTAAGGGTGTTGATCTCGCCGTTGTGAATGATAAAACGGTTGGGGTGCGCACGCTCCCAGCTGGGCGTGGTGTTGGTGGAGTAGCGCGAGTGGACGAGCGCCACAGCCGTTTTGACGGCGGCATCGTTGAGGTCGATGAAGAAGCGACGCATCTGCGTGGCGACCAGCATGCCCTTGTACACGATGGTGCGCGAGCTCATGGAGCACACGTAGAAGATCTTGTCGCGCAGAGCAAACTCGGCGTCGGCCTTCTTCTCGATGGTACGGCGGCACACGTACAGGCGACGCTCGAAGGCATCGCCGGCGGGCGTGTCGTCCGGACGGCCCAGGAAAGCCTGCAAGATGGTGGGCATGCAGGCGCGGGCCGTCTCGCCCAGGTCGTGCGGATCGACCGGCACCTCGCGCCAAAAGAGCAGCGGCACGCCGGCCTCGGCGCAGCCTTCCTCAAACACGCGACGGGCATCCTCTACGCCCTTATCGTCCTGCGGAAAGAACAGCATGGCCACGCCATAGTCGCCCTCCGCCGGCAGAATCTGACCGCACTTTTGGGCCTCTTTTCGAAAAAAGTGATGCGGAACCTGGAACAGGATACCGGCACCGTCGCCGGTGTTCTTCTCGAGTCCCGTGCCGCCGCGGTGCTCCAAGTTAACCAAAATGGACAGCGCGTCGTCCAGAATCTGGTGATGGCGCTCGCCGTTGATATCGGCAAGCGCGCCGATGCCGCATGCATCGTGGTCGAATTCGGGGCGATAAAGGCCCTGCTGCTGAGCGGAATCTGCCTGCATCGCGATCCTCCCCTAGATATAAGACAGTCAGTTGAATAGGCATACTAGGAGCATCGCCGGCCCGCTGTGTTTCCCGCCCGTTTCGAAACAATCGCGTAACGCACGCCCTACGAGTGGACACCGCCGACCTCAAGGGCGACAACAAGGGCCCCAAGTTCGGCCTGTAAGCTCACCGCTTCAAACATCTCAATCTGTAACAGGAAGACCCAATTTCGACGACTTACTGTTACAGATTGAGATGTTTTCGAGAGACAATTCCGAACATCTCAATCTGTAACACGAAGGGCCGGCTTTGGCGGTCAGCTGTTACAGATCGAGATTTTCCATAGGACCATTTCTTCCTGTCTCGATCCGTAACACCTAGGCCCAATTTCCATCCCTAGTTGTTACAGATCAAGACAGTTCGCAGCCCCCCTTCATCACCCTATTCAAATACAACAATTTTGTTAGTCTTGGTTAACTTTCAAGCTTAAAACGGGTATCCTTTGCGGCGTCAAGCAAACGGCACGCACACCGTGCCAGATCAAGGAGGCCCCTATGGCGCACCGAGCAGACCAGCAGACGATGCAACTCGTCCTTATCCGTCACGGAGAGTCCGAGTGGAACAAGCTCAACCTGTTCACCGGCTGGACCGATGTTGAGCTCACCGACACGGGCCGCGAAGAAGCCGCAGCAGGCGGTCGAGCCCTCAAAGAAGCCGGTTTCGACTTTGACGTCTGCTACACTTCGCGCCTCAAGCGCGCGATCCACACCCTCAACATCGTGCTCGGCCAAATGGATCGCGAGTGGCTGCCCGTCATCAAATCCTGGAAGCTCAACGAGCGCCACTACGGAGCGTTGCAGGGTCTCAACAAGGCCGATGCCGCAGCGGAGCACGGCGACGAGCAGGTGCTCATCTGGCGCCGCTCCTTCGATGTCTGCCCGCCGGCACTCGAGCCGGACGACGCGCGCGATCCCCACACCCAGGAGCAATACCGTGATGTCGCGCCCGATCAGCTGCCCTATACCGAGTGCCTCAAGGACACGATCGCCCGCGCCTGGCCTTATTTCGAAGACGAGATTCGCCCCCAGATGCTCGCCGGCAAGCGCGTACTCATCGCCGCACACGGCAACTCCCTGCGCTCACTCGTCATGAAGCTCGAGCACCTCACGCCCGAGGAGATCCTCAAGGTCAACATCCCCACCGGCGTGCCGCTCGTCTACACCTTCGACACCGATTTCAACGTCCTCGACAAGCGCTACATCGGCGACCCGGCGACCATCGCCGCCAAGATCGACGCCGTGGCCAATCAGGGCAAAGCGCACAAGTAGCCCCAACCCAAATCCGACGCGTGGCGCCGCACGACCCAGATGCGACGTCACGCCGTCCATACGCAGGAGCGCACCATGCTCAACCATCTCAAACAACGCTTTGGCTCCCGACGCACCGGTGGTCACGGAGGCCTAGACATTGCGCGGCATATCGGCCCCGGGCTGCTCGTCACCGTCGGCTTTATCGACCCGGGCAACTGGGCCTCCAATATGGCCGCGGGCTCGCAGTTTGGCTACGCGCTGCTGTGGATCGTCACGCTGTCCACGATTATGCTCATCGTCCTGCAGCACAACGCGGCGCACTTGGGCATCGCCACGGGCGCCTGTCTTGCCGAGGCCACGACTCGCTTCCTGCCCCGCCCCGCGGGACGTGCCGTGCTCGCCAGCGCCTATCTCGCGACTGTCGCCACCGCCATGGCCGAAGTCCTGGGTGGCGCGATTGCCCTTCAAATGCTCTTTGGGCTGCCCGTGCGCGCGGGCTGCGTCATCGTGGCGGCAGTATCGATGGCGATGCTCATGACGAACTCCTACAAGCATGCCGAACGCTGGATCATCGCCTTCGTAGGCGTGGTAGGACTCTCGTTTTTGGCCGAGCTTGCACTAGTCAAGGTCGACTGGCCGCAAGCCGCCGCAAGCTGGATCACGCCTAGTATGCCCACTGGCTCTGCCGCGATTATCGTGAGCGTTCTGGGTGCGGTCGTTATGCCACACAACCTTTTTCTGCACTCCGAGGTCATCCAATCCATGCACTTCGAAGGCCAAGGCGAGCAGGTTATCGAAGAACGTCTGCGCTACGAGCTCTTCGACACGCTCTTTTCGATGGGCGTGGGCTGGGCAATCAACTCGGCCATGGTCATCCTTGCCGCAACGACCTTCTTTGCGCACGGCATGGTCGTAGACGACCTCGCCGTCGCAGCGGCCACGCTCTCCCCCATCTTGGGCCCGGCGAGCTCGACCATCTTTGCGGTAGCGCTGCTGTTTGCGGGCCTCTCGAGTAGTGTGACGGCGGGCATGGCGGCGGGCACCATCACCGCGGGCATGTTCGACGAGGAATACGACATCCACGACCGACATTCCTCGATCGGGGTGGCGGCCTGTTTCGTCGGCGCAGTGACGGCGTGCCTGGTCGTCCCAAATCCTTTTGAAGGTCTCATCTGGAGTCAGGCGCTGCTGTCGCTTCAGCTGCCGATTACGGTCTTTGTGCTCATACGGCTCACCAGCTCACGCCGCGTCATGGGCAAATATGCCAATTCGCGCCCGCTCAACGCGCTGCTCGTAGGGATCGGTGCCATCGTGACGATTCTCGATGTCGTGTTGTTGACAGGGATGTAATGGGGCGGGGCACCTACTCAGGCAAACGTCTCGATCTGTAACATCTAGACCCGCTTTCGATGTCTAGATGTTACAGATTGAGATCTTCTGCCGGACGGTTTTGGTTTGTCTCGATATGTAACAAGTGGGCCCAATTTCCACCGTTAGATGTTACAGATTGAGACAAAAGGTCGGCCGGACTCACAACAGACAGGATCGGCCAACAGCAACCGTGATCCCTTGGGGGCGGAGGAAAAGGGCCCCGGCCGAGAATTCGACCGAGGCCCTTGGACAGAGCTATGTTCGGCTTTCGCCGTGTGTCTGCGAGCTACTCCTCGACGAGCTCAAACTGATCGGGACCGACGCCGCACACCGGGCACACATAATCCTCGGGCAGCTCGGGCGTATCGACCTCAACCTCGTAACCGCAAACGACGCACACGAACTTATACGTCTTCTTCTCCTCAGCCATGATGTTCTCCTCTCAAACGCGACTGGTGATGTACTTCATTTATCAGTATAGATTCTCAATAATATAATGCAAGTATTTTTAAAACATTTCTAGCCTTGATACGAGGACGCCTTCGGAGGCGTCTTGCCCTTCAGGACCTTATGGTAGTAATCGTAGGTGAGCGGCGTCTCGTCACTCAAGCGCTCGGCATCCTCGACCTCGCCGATAAACAGTAGATGCGTGCCAACATCCACAGTGTCGATCAAATGGCAGCTAAACAGGGCCGCCGCGTGCTCGGGCACATAGGGCATGCCCAGAGCCGTCTCGCGGGTCTCGTATTTGGCAAACTTGTCATAATCGCTGCTGGTGCGGAACCCAAAGTTACCGATGTAGAGCATATCGGCGGTCTGATCGATCACGGTCAGCGCGAACGCTTTGGCCGAAGCGATGACGCCCGAGGTGACGTTGTCCTTGTTCACGGCAACCGAAATGCGCGGCGGCATGGACGTCACCTGCACCGCAGTGTTGATGACGCAGCCGGCGCGCAGCCCGTCTGCCGCGGCGCTCACCACGTACAGACCGCTCGGCATGGTAAAGAACGCAGTTTTGTCCATAACAATCACTCCCCTAACCCGGGTTGGAACCTCATGGATGTATGTACCCACAAAAAAGGCGGCGTCCACAACGGACACCACCTTTGAGACATATGTGTCAAAACAGTATAAGCAAGATGAGACGCCCGCAGTTGCGGTGAAATAAGGACTGAATAGCCCCTCAAACAGGCAAAACAGTCCGTATTCCACCGCAACTTATACAGAACGCCTAGCGATTGCGCTCCTTGAGGGCGCGGTCGATCTCGCGCTGGACATCGCGCTTGGCCATATCCTCGCGCTTGTCGTAAAGCTTCTTGCCGCGGCCTAGGCCCAGCAGCAGCTTTACGCGGCCGTCGGTATTAAAGTAGAGCTCCAGCGGCACCAGCGCATAGCCGCGGTTGCGAAGTTTGCCGTCAAGAAAGTCGATCTCCTTGCGGTGCAGCAGCAGACGGCGCCGACGGTCGGGATCGCGATTCCACACGCCACCATGGCTATAAGGGTGGATATGCAGGCCGACGAGCCAGCACTCCCCACCACGAATCAGTGCGAAGGTATCGGTAATCTGGCACGCGCGCTCGCGAATCGACTTGACCTCGGTACCGCTCAGCTCAATACCGCACTCAAACGTCTCATCGATAAAGTACTCGTGATGTGCCGAGCGATTCTTGGAAATGAGCTTGCGCTCGCGCTTACTGGGCATCGCCGGCCTCCTTGGCGCCATCGGCGTTTGAACCCGCAGCCTCGCGCTTTGCCCTGCGCTCGGCATTAAGCTCGGCATCGCTCTCGCGCACCAGCTTGATAATCGCCGCGCAGGCCTCCTCGCCCACCAAATCGCGAGCACGCACCGTCAGACGCGTAGCCTCCTGCTTGTCGCCGTCGCTTGCAGCATCGGTCGCGCACATGATCAGGCAGATGGCGATCTCGGCCGAAGGCGAGGTCGGCACGCCCTGCAGGGCGAGCTCACCCATCACATGGTCGTCACTCTCGTCCGCGGCATCCGGATAGGTGGTATGGATCTTGTTGAGCAGGCGCGTCGTATGCGCATCATTGGGCGCCAGGCGCAGCGCCAGACGCGCGCAGCCCACGGCTGCCGAAATGTTCTCGGTCTCGGGCTCCAAGAAGTACTGACCCAAGTTGGTGTAGGCACGTGCGGCGCACTTACCGTCGCTCGCGCGCTCCAGCACCGAGAACGAGAGCGATGCCCACTCCTGCTTGTCCTCGAGCGCGCGGAACAGCTCGGCCAAGTCCAAGCGATAGTTGCAGTTCATGGGATCCCAACGCACGGCCTGCATCAGGGCATTCCGAGCACTCACATAATCCTGCTGGCGAATGTAGGCAAACGCCATGTCGGAGTACAGGCGGTCAAAGGGAACCTCGACCTGCACCAGCTCGCGCGGATCCTTCTCCACGCGGCGATAGGCCAGGCGCTCAAACTTGCTGTCGAAGCTAAAGTACTGGCGTTTCTCCTCCGTCTTGCACTCAGCGTCGATATACTCCTCGGCGAGCTCCACCAGACGCTCAAGCAGCGGCGTCGCCGTAGCCAGGTCGCCCTGCGCCAGATAGTTCTCGGCATACGTGATGTCTTCCAAGCTGATAGGCAGGTCCATGACAACTCCTCGGTCCGGGCGGCAGACTCAACGCGCGCCTTAAATATCGGTCAATACACAAAACCCGGGTCTCTTACGAGGCCCGGGCGTTCAATTTTGGTAGCCCGTACCAGATTCGAACTGGTGATCTCCGCCTTGAGAGGGCGGCGTCCTAAACCGCTAGACGAACGGGCCATATGTAGCAAATGCAATGGCTGGGATGGAGGGAGTCGAACCCCCATTGACGGAACCAGAATCCGCTGTCCTGCCATTAGACGACATCCCAATGACTGCATCGCTGCGCTCGGCTGTGCCTTTGCGCAAGAAAGAAATATACGGGAAGTCCCGCCGTGACGCAAGCCCTAATTTTGACTTTTTTGAAATTCAGTCAAATACGGCCGACACGTGAAGGACCTGTGAAGTCGACCGCTGCACACGAAGGGCAAAACGCCGCGAGCGGTAGCCGTCAACCGTTGGCAGATTCTACCGCGAAAACGATAGCACCAGGCAACACAATCGAAGTATCAATGATCACGTAGATATCGAGGCGCCATGGACGAAGAGCTTGATTACCTATGGGAGACCCTGGGCCTCGAGATCACTGCTGACCTTTGGCCCGAACGGGACAAGATCCATCCCACACTGCGCCCCGCCATCACGGTGATGCGGGCAAACTACCGCCGCGCCTCATTTTTGATCATGCGGATGTCATGGCACGCGGGACTCCCCGACCTTAAGCGAATCCAGGTAAGCCTCGTCGAGCTGTCCGGTATGCCGACCGTCATATCCGAGGCGCACCTGGAGCAGCGCCAGCGCGAGCGACTGCAACAGCAGCGGATTCCCTTTATCTGCCCCGGCGTTCAGGCATATCTGCCCTTTATGGACGAGGAGTACTGGAGCGGCAAGCCCAACAAGCACGTAAAGGTCTACGATCCGCACGAATGGGCACAGCTCGAGGATTGAGCCGAGCGAGCCCGCCGATGGAAAACACGTCCCGCCCTGAGCACTCAAAACGGGTCGCACTTTCCGCAGCCGCTACAGCAACGCCTCGGCCCAAGCCGCTTCCCTAAAGCCGGGGATCGCAAAGTCGTCGCCCACCAGCAGCGGACGCTTGACCAGCATGCCGTCGGTCGCCAGCAGCTCATAGCACTCCCGATCCGTCATGCCCGCATCCAGACGCGCCTTCAGGCCCAGCTCTCGATATTTCATGCCCGACGAATTGAAGAAGCGCCGCACCGGCAGCCCCGAACGAGCAATCCAGGTCGCAAGCTCATCAGCCGTGGGATTGTCCAAAACGATATCGCGGTCGATATACTCTACCCCGTGTTCGTCCAGCCATGCCTTAGCCTTCTTACAGGTCGAGCACTTGGGATATTCAACAAACAGTACGGTCATGAGAATCCTCCGAATAAAGATCGGCCAACGCAGGCACACGCCACACGAGGCGCCTTCGCACGATGGCCCAATTGTAGCCCACGGATCACACGCTAAACGAACCGTACCCCGAATCCGCGTTTGATGAACGGCAGCAGCTCCATTGCCTCGGGCGTGATATGGCCCGTAACGTTCATGCGCTCGTCACCGGGAAGATCGACCCGAGCAATCTCAAGCTCGCCTTCGTAGCGCCCATAGCCGCTATTGCTCACAGCGATCGACCCCGCCTTTCGCGGCAGGCCGGCTCCGGCATCCGTCGGCACGGAATCCGGCTTATGCGTCGTGCGCGACTCCTGAGACCTAAAGATGAGAACGCTCGAATCGGGCCGGTCGTGATGAATCTGCCCACGTACATAGGCATAACTGGACTCAAGCTCGCATTGCAGGTCCACGTATCCGGCGGAAACTTGAGCAAACTGCGCCCAGCCCGCATCGGAAAGATCGGGGTCGCCGACCAACACAATGTCGCAATCGGCGCCATGTGCGAGCTCAAGCATGTTGAGGGCAACCTTTGACGCGCGACCGCGCTGCGCCTCAACCGTCGGCAGCCCCTCGAATACCGGCCCGCGAACGTTAGCATCACCCGGCACAAAAGCCATGATTTCGAATCCAAGCGCCGCAAGACGAAGATTCACCCGAGCAATGTCCTCCAGAGCTAAGCCGGTATAAGGCTTGGGGTAAAAATTGTGGCAGGCGGCAAAACGAGTCACATCGGCACCGGCCTCACGCCACGATGCGATTTCATCAGAACTCACCGTCGATGCATTGACCACAATGCGAAATACACCGGACAGCTCCGCGACCCGCTGGGCGCTAAAGCCATAGTCCAAACGAAGGTATTCCAACCCCAGATCGCGCAGGTCCTCGATGCGCTCAAGCCCGAGCAAATCGCACGTGCGCGGCCCCACATCGGCAATGAGCGCAATGCCGCGGGCGGAAAGCAGCGACAGCACATGACGGACCTTATCGGCATACGCCGCTCCCCCATCCTCGGGAATATGCAGTGAGGTAAACGCATAGCGCGCACCCGCCGCAGCACCACGCTCAATCGTCCGCTCAATATCCTGCAGAGGGCTGGAAAGATAAATCGAAATACCCGTTTTCACGCTTCAACGCTCCTTTAAAAAGGCCGGCGGAGCAGTTAGCCCCGCCGGCACAACCATAGCATCAAGAAATCTGCCGCGCGCCGCGAGTTCTGAGCAACACGGCTCGCGATATCAAACTACTCGCCAAAGAACTCGTTGATCTTCTGCTCGTCGACGCCAAAGAACCACGTCAGGACAAAGCCGGCGGCATAGGCAAGCAGCATAGCGGCAACGTAGCCGAGCTGCTGGCCAGGAACGACGATCAGCAGGCCAAACAGACCGGAAACGCCCTGAGAAACCGTGCCGATGTGAAGCAGCGCCGCGAGCGCGCCACCAAATCCGGCACCCAGGCAGGCCGTCACAAACGGGCGAACGAGCGGCAGCGTAACAGCATACATCAGAGGCTCGCCCACACCCAGGATTCCAACGGGAATGGACTCGGCGACGTACTTCTTGAGTTTGGCGTTCTTGGTCTTAAAGTACAGCGCCAGACCGGCACCGACCTGGCCGCCGCCAGCCATCATAAGGATGGGCAGCAGGTAATTGATACCCTTGGTAGCGCCGTCGGGATCGTTGAGCATAGCGTGGATCGGCGTGAGCGCCTGATGCAGGCCGACGGACACCAGCGGCAAGAAGCCTGCCGACAGGATATAGCCGCCCAGGACGCCCAGCTTCTCGAAGATAAAGGTCAAAACGCTAAAGATGGCAGTCGTCAGCCATGCGCCAACCGGCTGGATGACGAGCATCAGAGCAAAGGCGCCGATGATGAGCACCAGCAACGGGGACAGGAACGTGTCGAGTGCGTTGGGCATAACCTTGCGAATCTGACGCTCCATCCAGGCAAAAAATGCACCAGCGATGAGAGCCGCGATCATGCCGCCCGCTGCGGGGTTGTACTGCGCATTGGTAAGCGGCAGCAGAATGGCAGTGGCAGGATCAGCCGCGCCAGGCGCAAGCAGGGGCATGGCACTGTTGGCGATACACATCATGCCGGCGATGCCGCCCAGCGCAGCGGAGCCACCAAACTCACGTGCCGCGTTATAGCCCACCAAGATGGGCAGATAGGCAAACAGGGCCCAGCCCATGGAACGAATGCCCTGGTACCACCACTCGCCTGCAAGCGCGCCTGCCGTCGAGACGTTAATGACGTTGCAGATACCGTTGATGAGGCCAGCCGCAATGATGCCGGGAAGCAGGGCGACGAAGACATTGGAAATCTTCTTGAGGAAGGCCTGAACCGGCTTGGACTCGTACTTGGCCTTCTGCGCGGCCTTGTTTGTGGCCGCAGCGTCAACCACGCTCTCGTCAGCAACGCCTTTCGCAAGGCCGGTGAGCTTGGAGAACTCCTCGAGCACCTTATTCACCTTGCCCGGACCCAGCACGATCTGCATCGTGTCGTCCTCGACCAGGCCCATCACGCCGTCGAGTGCCTTAATGCCCTCCGTGTCGACGTTGCCCGTGTCTTTGACGGTCACGCGCAGGCGCGTCATGCACGCCGCGTTTGCGAGCACGTTGTCTTTACCGCCCAAAAGGTCCAGCAGCTTTTGAGCCAGCTCTTTGTTCGTCATAACTCCTCCTTGTATTGGGTATCTCGTTTGGATGTCATATCAGCTCACGCCGCGCACCTATTGGGCATCGGCATTGTTCTTCTCATGGCCACTCACCGCAGCACGAACATGGCCGCGCGCCCGCTCAAGAGCTACCGCAGCCTGCTCGGCATCGCAGTCCAGCAGTACCGAGACAATAGCGGTTTTTACGTGGCCGTCGGCATCTGCAAGCGCCTGAACAGCGCGCTCGCGCGTGCAGCCGGTCGCCTCCATCACGATGTTCTGGCCGCGCACCACCAACTTCTCGTTCGTCTGCTGCACGTCGACCATCAGGTTTTGGTATACCTTGCCGATCTTGACCATGGCACCGGTCGAAATCATGTTGAGGATGAGCTTTTGAACCGTTCCCGCCTTGAGCCTCGTTGAGCCGGTCAGCACCTCGGGACCAGGCACGGGCTCAATGGCAAGATCTGCGCTCTCCCCGATCTTCGACCCTTGGTTGCAGGCAATTGCAATGGTCTTGCACCCAATTGCCTTGGCGTACACAAGGCCGCCCACCACATAAGGAGTACGGCCGCTTGCTGCCAGGCCAACGACAAAATCCTTGTCCGAGAGTCCACGCTCTCGCAGGTCGTTCGCGCCAAGCTCCTCGCTGTCTTCGGCACCTTCGACAGCCTTGATAAACGCCGTCTCGCCTCCGGCAATGAGCCCGACAATCAGATCGGGTGACACGCCAAACGTGGGCGGACACTCCGAAGCGTCGAGTACGCCCAGACGACCGCTGGTGCCTGCGCCCATGTAAAAGACGCGCCCACCGCGCTCGAGTGCCTCAGCAGCCCAGTCGATTGCTGTGGCAACCTGGGGCAGCACTTTTGTGACCGACTGGACGGCACGAAGATCCTCATCGTTCATCGTCGTGACGATTTGCAGCGATGTCATCGTATCGAGGTCCATTGACCTTTGATTACGCTGTTCGGTCGTGAATTTTGTTAAATCGAGCATTTCATTCACCTCATCTTTCCTGTTTCTCGATGTAGTTTTGCTTAATGACATGCGTCGCCCGTTCGTAGTCGCTGGCAACGTAAGCAGCGTACAGGGCATCGACAACCATAAGCTGGGCCATACGCGAAGCCATGGCACCGCTGCGGACCAAGGGCTCACTCGCAGCGACGCCGAGCACGGCATCGGCCATGGTGGCAAGCTTGGATGATCCATCTACTTTGGTCACGGCCACAACGGGACAGTTGTGGCGTTGGGCCTCGGCGGTGCAGTCCAGCACCTCTTGCGTCAAGCCCGAGTAGCTAAAGGCGATTGCCATATCGCCCTCATGCATGTTCTTGGCACACAAGAGCTGATCATGCCAGTCGTCGTACAGATGGCACTCCTTGTCGACACGCATGAGCTTTTGCGCCAGATCGTGCGCGACCAAACGAGAGGCACCGATACCGAACAGATTGACTGCGCGCGCCCGCTTAAGATGGGCCGCACATCGCTCCAAGACGGTGTAATCGAGCGTTCGCGCCGTCGCCTCGATCGTGCGCACATTGCTTTTCATCACCTTCCCCACGATGCGTTCGACGCTGTCATCTATGGAGATGTCCTCGAGGGCAACGTCTTTCTTGTCACCCAAGAGCGCCAGCTCGGCAATCAGTTCGCGCTGGAACTCCTTGTAGCCCGCAAAACCCAAGCGCTTGCAAAAGCGCAAAATGCTCGAGGGCGAGGAGAACGTGGCATCGGCAAGACCGCGGACGGACAGCCCGACCACCTCGTGCGGATGAGCGCTTACATATGCGATGACATTGCGTTCCGCCGGGCTCGCGCTGAGCTCACGCTCGCGAAGCCGCAAAAGCAATCCGTTTGCCATCTCAAACACCTCCGTTGAGAAGAATTAAAGACCAACGAACGATTCGTACCGGATACAAACAGCTTTTACGGTACATTGTGCCGAATCGTGGCGCACAAAGGGCGAGCGTTCTACCGCTCGCCCCTCAAATCCGACCGCTCGGAAATACGCGCGACACAAAATGATTCAACGAGGTCGCATTATCAGAAACGGGTTTGTTACCGGCTAGCGCCTCGCATGGGCGCCGATCGGCCGAGTCGCATAGCGCACCAACGCCGCTGCCAGCAATACCAACAGCATGGCGGTGACATAGCCCGCAGCATCGAATCCTAAATCGATAACGTCGAAATGCCTGCCGGGAACAAAGATCTTATGTACCTGATCGCCAACGGAGCAGACGGCGCAAAAGAGCAACACGGGCACGCAACGGGAGCATACGCTCCAAGGACGCCTGGAAAAGCAAACCACGACCACCGAGGCGAACAATCCGACGAAGAAAAACTCTACGGTATGGGCAACGCGACGGACGTTCGTGCCCACCCACATGCGAATGGAAGCAAGTCGGCCAGACCGGACATTCGAAGCAGCCGAATCGGTGCCCCCGGTCATCCCGTTCTCGGTCTGAGCTTCACCCGCGACATCGGCAGCCTGAACGCCCGTAGCCTGACCCTCCACCACGCGCGCGGTGGACTCGCTCAGCAACGACGTCTCCACCGCATTTTGCTCCGTCAGCACCCAGATGCCCGCCAGCGTTGCAGCGAACAGAATGATCGCGGTCCATCCGATTATTTGTTTTACGCGCGCCAAGGGCCTACCTCCTTTTTTGAATATCAGCGAGTGTAGCCCCAAATGGCATCGTCACCGTATCAAAATTTGAATCGCAACAGGAAGCGACAAAGCGACGCAAACCCCTACCCCGCCTCGCGCATCCAGCGATCGAACGTCCCCACGCACACGCCCAGGCACTTTGCCGCCTGGCTGCGGGTAATATCGCCCGCCTCATAGCTATCGCGCACCAGCTCAAACTGAGGAGGGCACGGCTTGCGAGGTCGACCGAAACGGACCCCTCGCGCCCGCGCCGCTGCAATCCCATCCGCCTGGCGCCGATGAATATTCTCGCGCTCCACCTGCGCCACGTAGCTCAGCAGTTGTAGCACAATATCGGCAATCAGGGTATTGGTCACATCCGGCGCGCCGCTGGCCCTGGCGCGCGTGTCAAGCAATGGCATGTCCAACACCACAATGGCAACCCCGAGCTCCTTGGTAATGCGTCGCCATTCCTCAAGAATCTCGGAGTAATTACGGCCAAGCCGGTCGATAGAAAGCACCACCAGCACGTCCCCGTCTCCCAGGATGTGCAGCAGCTCGCGATACCGCGGGCGATCGAAGTCCTTGCCGCTCGCATGGTCGGCATAAATATTCGCCGAGCCCACGCCATAGGCGCCCAGCGCATCCAGCTGCCGATTAAGATTCTGATCGCGCGAACTCACCCGCGCATAACCGTACACCGTCGCCATCTCATCCCCGCTTTCTTGTAAACCTGCCAAAAAGGGACAGGTTTATTTTGGTAGGTTTTACCTCTCAAATAGCAGGTAAGCGGGCGGCCGAGCAGAGGGCAAGGTGGCCACGATTCAAATGCGGAGGGCGGCCCCGAAAGACCGCCCTCCGCTCTCCCGCCACGAGTCGGGATTTAGCTAATGGATAAGCTTAAAGTCCAAGTGCCCGCGCGTGGTATTGACGCGCGAGACCTCGATGATCACACGCTGCCCCAGCTCGTAACGGGTGCCCGTGTCGGCACCTGTGAGCGTGAGCGCGTCCTCGTCGAACTCGAACCACTCGTTGCCCAGGCTCTTGATGGAAACCAAGCCTTCGACCTGCGTCAGGTCCAAGCGCACAAAGAGCCCCATGCTGCTGACCCACGAGACCGTTCCGGCATAGCGCTCGCCCAGGCGATCCTCGTAGTACTGGGCAATTTTGATTTTTTGCGTCGCATGGCTGGCGGCGTCGGCCGCGCGCTCGGCATCGCTGCACGCACGGCAAATTTGCGGCAGAATGCGCGGAAGCGACTCCCGGCCTTTTCCGATTAGCCTGGGCGTACGCACTAAGGCGTCTTTTCCACCCAGCTGTTCGTATGCCAACTGCAGTTTGAGCACGCGGTGCACCACCAGATCGGGGTAGCGACGGATGGGACTCGTAAAGTGACAGTAGCACGGCGCGGCGAGCGCAAAGTGGCCCTCGTTACGCGGTTTGTACAGCGCACGCTGCATGCTGCGCAGAAGCAGCGTGTTGACGAGCGGTGCGTTGGCCGTACCGGCGGCAGCATCAACTGCAGCCTGTAGCTCATCGGGACTCCCCAGGGCAATACCGGCAGCACGGCGATCGTCGATGATGCCTAGCTGCGCCAGCGCAACGGCGGCACCGTGCAGGCTATCGGGGCTCGGATCCTCATGCACGCGATAGCAGGCCTCGATATCACGGTCTGCCAGCCACTCTGCAACGCACTCGTTGGCGAGCAGCATGGCTTCCTCGATAAGCGACGTAGCACACGAACGCTCACGCGCGACAATCTGCACGGGTACTCCGTCCTCATCCAATAGAGCGCGGATCTCGGCCGTGTCAAAATCGACTGAGCCGCGGGCGCGACGAATGCGACGGCGAAGTTCGGCGAGTTCGTTGGCGGCGACAAGGAAATCGCCGAGGTCGACGTTGTAGCCGCGGGCGGCCTCCTCGCACGCAAGACCGCGCTCAAGCGCTTCCTCGCGCGAGGTCTCAACAGCCGCAACATCCTCGGCCGCACCCTCCAGCACCGAATACTCAACCGCGCCGGCACGCACCAGCAGCGCCTCGGCGCCGTCATAATCCATACGCACACGCGAGCGAATCACGCTGGGGTACGGATCGTAATGGCGAACGCGGCCCTGCGCATCGAGCTCAATGTCAACGGTAAACGCCAGACGGTCCTCGTCAGGGCGAAGCGAGCACAGGTCACAGGACAGGCGTTCGGGCAGCATGGGAAGCACGCGATCGGCCAGATACACCGATGTCGTACGATGGCGAGCCTCAAGATCGATATGCCCGTCCCAAGCCACATAGTGAGAAACGTCAGCGATATGCACGCCCAGTTTGTAGCCGCCCCCGGGTGTGCGCTCCAGCGAAATGGCATCGTCAAAGTCACGCGCGTCGACCGGGTCGACCGTGATGACAAAGCGGTCGCGCAGGTCGCGGCGAAGCGGATCTTTAAGCGCCGCGGTCACATCGAGCGAAAGTTCCTCGGCGTCGTCCAGCGCGGCCTCGGGATAGCTATCGGTATAGCCGTAACGCGCCATCACATATTGAACGCCCAAATCGGGCGCGTCATCTCCGCCAATGCGGCGCTCGATCGTCACGGTGCCCGATTCCAGGCGCGTCGGGTAGGTCAAAATGCGCGCGACAACGGCATCACCCGGGTGGACGCCCAGACAATCCGCCGAGGTATCCTCGGGCAGAATGAAGAAGTCGGCCTTCAGACGCGAATCGAGCGGCTCGATCACACCAAGCGGACCGGCGGTCTGGTACGTGCCCACCACGCTTACGGCTGCGCGCTCAACCACGCCTTCGATCACGGCGCGCCGTTCACCGTGTGGGCTGTTCTTAATGCTCACGGCAACGGTATCTCCATCCATGATCTCGCGCTTACCGCGGCCCATGACCTTGTAGTCGCCGTTTTCGGTTACAACGTAGGCGCTATGCTCATGGAGCTGCACGCGTCCGGTCAGGCTCGGACGGCGTTCGCTGCGCACCGGCCCGCGCTTATTGCGAGCTCCACGCTTATGCTTATTATTGCGCCCCATGGCGCCTCCTAACTATCGATGGTCGTTTACACCCCAAGAGTCTACCCAAATGGTCCTTAGGGGGCGGAGGAAAACGGATCACATAGATAGACCAGCGCCACGATGATCCGCAATCCTGCCGTTCCCTAGGGATCAAAAAACGGGCCGCCCCATAAGAGACGACCCGTTGGAAGGGGTGAATTCCAGGCATGCCTACACGCGCAGGTAGCGGCGCATGGCGATGGCAGAACCAAAGAGACCGATAATCACGCCGACCAGAATCAGCGCAGCATAGGTCACCAGGTAGTACTGCATCGGCAGGGCAAACGACATCCAGCCGATGCTCTCCTGCAGACGCGGAATCATCAGATTGCGCAGCAGCTCCAGAACGCCGATGGAAAGCAGCGAGCCCAAAATGGCCTGCAGCACGCCCTCGGTGATAAACGGGCCACGAATGAAGCCGTTGCTGGCGCCGACCAGACGCATAATCGCAATCTCACGACGACGCGCCGTGATGGACAGGCGAATCGTGTTGTTGATGAAGATGAATGCGATAAAGGTCAGAAGGCCAACGAGCACCACGGCGGCGATGCGGATGTAGTTGGTCACCTGGAACAGGCGGCTCACTTCCTCCTGGCCGTACAGCACGCTCGCGTTGACGTCGCCGTCATCCGCGATCTTCTGGAAATCGGCATCCTTCTTGAGCTTCTTGGCCGTGCTTTCGACCTGAGACGGATCGTCCATCTCAATCGCGAACGAGGCCGGAAGCGGGTTCTGGCCGTCGAGCGCACTCATGGTGGCATCGGCGTTGCCCGACATCTTGCTCGTATACTCGGCCAGCGCGTCGTCCTTATCCTTATAGGTCACGGACTTGACGTTACTCCACGTCTTGAGCTCGGCCTCAAAGGCCTGGACGTCCGCCTGGTCGGCATCATCGCTGATGAATGCGTTGATAACAACCTGATCCTCGACGGTGCCGATCACGGAGTTCAGCATCGCGGAGCCCATAATGAACAGACCGATGATAAACAGCGAAAGGAAAATCGTGATGACGGCGCCGAGCGAGGTAGTCCAGTTACGGAAGAAGTGGCTGATTGCCTCTTTGAAGGAGTAGCCCACGTTAGTTGGTGCCATAGTTGCCGTAACCTCCCCTCTCCTGGTCGCGGATAACGTGGCCGCCCTCGAGGGCGATCACGCGACGGTGCATGCTATCGACCATCTCGCGGTCGTGCGTGGCGACGATCACGGTGGTGCCGGTGCGGTTAATACGCTCGAGCAGCTTCATGATGCCCAGCGAGATCGCCGGGTCGAGGTTGCCCGTCGGCTCGTCGCAGATCAGCAGCGGCGGACGGTTGACCATAGCGCGGGCGACGGCAACGCGCTGCTGCTCGCCACCGGAAAGCTGGTCGGGCAGCGAGTCCATCTGATCGGCCAGACCGACCAGGCGCAGCACCTCGGGCACCTGACTGCGAATGACGCCCTTGGGCTTGCCGATGCACTGCAGGGCAAACGCCACGTTTTCGTAGGCGGTCTTTTGCGGCAGAAGCTTAAAGTCCTGGAACACGGCGCCAATCTGGCGGCGCAGGAACGGAACCTTGCGGTTCTTGATCTTCATGAGGTCCTGACCGGCAACCAGGATGCGGCCACTCGTCGGCTTGACGTCGCGGTTGAGCGTCGATAGCAGCGTGGTCTTACCCGAGCCGGAGTGACCGACCAGGAAGACGAACTCGCCCGGATAGATCTCGATGTTGATATCGTCGAGCGCGGGCTTGTTGGGCTGTGCCGGATAGATCTTGGTGACATGCTCCATAAGGATGACGGGCTCGACACCGGCCTGCTTGGCCATCTTCTTGCGGCTGGCCTGCGGATCGATGGGCGCAAACACCGACGTAAAATCGGGATTGTTGAGCGCGTTATCGAGGCTTGCGACCTCGGCTGCCTGATCGCTCTTGACCACCGGGGCAGCAGGCTGCGTGGGGTCGGGAATAGCGGCAAAGAGGCCGGACTGCGCAGGCTGAGGAACCGGCGTCGCAGGGGCCATGGGGTCGGGAATGCCGGCCATGGTAGGCTGCGGCGTGGCGGCGCCAGCCTGAGGCTGCTCCACGCGAGCGGTCACGGCCTGAACGGGCTCAAAACCCGCCGTGCCGGAAAGCGCGACATCGCTGGTGGGATTGTAGGCAAAGGGATCGGATGCCGGCTGTGCCTGATCTGCCGGCTGAGCGGGGGCCTGAGCAACAGGCTGGCCCTCTGAATCCGGAGTGGCGAAACGACTGCCCTGGACGCCTGTCTGCGTCTTGGGGGCATCATCGCCCGCACCGGAGGTACGGAAGTGGTTACCCACTGGTGCTCCTTATCGTCGTGCGTTTAAACTACATGAGCGCTTTGTATTTTAGCAGCATTAGCTTTGCTGCACATAAGAAGCATGGCGGGGTTTGGTCTCACCGGCCGCGCGTAGGGTTACCTCCCAAATCGTCCTCGGACATGTCGGAGCCCTCGCTGCGCACTACGTGCGGCGGGGCTCCTCCGTCCTGCGGAAAGATTTGGGAGGTAACCCTACGCGCGGCCTGCGGCTACTAAGGGGCCGCCGCGTTTATCTTACGGTGCTGCATATACAAAGTTGGAAGGGTCTGAATTGCACTTTGCTGGTCTGGGCCCGTTTCCCGGAGAAAGCCCTTGCTTGGTGCGGGCCTAATTTGTTTGTTGCCGACAAAAAACAGGGGCGTCCTCTTTGAGGACGCCCCTGCTATGGATTGCATACGGTTGCTGAAGCGATACTTTGCCTCGCCTTGCCTTATGCCAAGAACTCCTTGGTGGTCGCCACGATGTTGGCGGCGTCCAGGCCGTACTTGTGCAGGAGCTCTGCACCCGGGCCGGACTCGCCAAAGGTGTCGTTAACGCCAATCTTCTTGAGCGGCGTCGGGCACTGCTCGCACAGGACATCGGCAACGGCGCTGCCCAGACCACCGATCACGGAGTGCTCCTCGACGGTCACGACGTGGCCGGTCTTGGTGGCGCTCTTGACGATCAGGTCGGCGTCGATGGGCTTGATGGTGTGCATGTTGATGACCTCGGCGTCGATACCCTCGGCAGCAAGCTGCTCGGCGGCCTCGAGGGCCTCGCCGACCATCAGACCACAGGCAATGATGGTAACGTCGGCGCCCTCGCGCATAACGATGCCCTTGCCC
This sequence comes from Collinsella sp. AF31-11, assembly GCF_003475605.1. Lineage (NCBI taxonomy): Bacteria > Bacillati > Actinomycetota > Coriobacteriia > Coriobacteriales > Coriobacteriaceae > Collinsella > Collinsella sp. AF31-11. Next base: position 56,312 of record NZ_QRQS01000007.1, on the reverse strand, counting down.
AACTCGAACTTATAGTTCTCGGGGTCGTTGATAACCGGCGAGGCCAGACGGGCAAAGCGCATGTACACAGGGCCGTCGCACTCGTAGGCGGCGCGCGTCACGGCGCGGGCCTCGACGTCGTCGGCGGGAACGATAACGGTCATGCCAGGGATAACGCGCATGAGGGCGATATCCTCGCAGCACTGGTGCGTGGCGCCGTCCTCGCCCACCGAGATACCGGCATGCGTGGCGCCAATCTTAACGTTGAGATGCGGATAGCCGATGGAGTTGCGGACCTGCTCAAAGGCGCGGCCGGCGGCGAACATGGCAAAGGTGCTCGCAAAGGCAACGCGGCCGGTGGTCGCGATACCGGCGGCAACACCCATCAGGTTGCTCTCGGCGATACCCACATCGAAGAAACGATCGGGGCAGGCGGCCTTAAACTTGCCGGTCTGCGTGGCGGCGGCCAGGTCGGCGTCGAGGACCACAAAGTCGTCGTGCTCGTTGGCGAGCTCGACGAGGGCCTCGCCGTAGCTTACGCGCGTGGCGATTTTCTTGACGTCTGCCATCCTAGAGCTCCTCTCCGGCGGCCGTGAGCTCTGCCATGGCCTGCTCAAACTGTTCATCGTTGGGGGCCTTGCCGTGCCAACCCACCTGGTTCTCCATAAAGGAAACGCCCTTGCCCTTCATGGTCTCGGCGATAATGGCGGTCGGCTGGCCCTTGGTGGCGCGGGCCTCGGCAAAGGCGGCGCGGATCTGATCGAAATCGTTGCCGTCGGCAAGCTCCACCACGTGGAACTTAAAGGCGCGGAACTTGTCTGCCAGCGGCATGGGGTCGTTGACCTCCTCGACGGGACCATCGATTTGCAGGCCGTTGTGGTCAACGATCACGCAAAGGTTATCGAGCTGCTGGTTGCCGGCAAACATGGCGGCCTCCCAGACCTGGCCTTCCTCGCTCTCGCCATCACCCAGCAGGGCGTAGGTGCGATAGTCATCGCCCCAGTGCTTGGCGGCAACCGCCATGCCCACGGCGGCGGAGATGCCCTGGCCCAGCGAGCCGGTGGACATATCGACGCCCGGGGTGTCGTTCATGTTGGGGTGGCCCTGCAGGTGGCTACCGATATGGCGCAGCGTCTCGAGATCCTCCTTGGGGAAGAACCCACGCTCGGCGAGCACGGCGTACAGACCCGGAGCACAGTGGCCCTTGGAGAGCACAAAGCGATCGCGGTCGGCCTTGTGGGGATCAGCCGGGTCGACGTTCATTTCCTCAAAGTACAGATAGGTCATGATGTCGGCAGCGCCGAGCGAACCGCCCGGATGGCCGGACTTGGCAGCGTGCACGCCGGTGACGATGCCCTTCCTAACCTCGTTGGCAACCTTTTTGAGCTCTTCGTCGCTCATTGTGCCTTCCTTTCATCCTCATTAGACAAAATGCGCACGGCACAGAAGGTAATCCCAACACAGCCGCAATGCACGTACGTCATTCATTATGCTGGAAACTGATGGCTTTACCAGACTTTTTATCATTATTTGAGCAATTTAGCAGGCAGACCCACTGATGAAACGGTTTATCAATGTGAACGTCTTTTGGATGGGGCGCAGCCTGCCCTACGCGTTAATGTCCTTGAATCCCTCGCCAAAGGTTTCCGTAACATCGGCAACCGTCACAATGGCGTGAGGATCGCGCTCGCGCACGATCGTCTTCAGGGTGTTGAGCTCTCGACGGCTCACGATGACCATAATCACCGGCTTCTCGGCGCCCGAATACATACCGGTCGCCTTTAACTTGGTGCAGCCGCGGCCCAGGCCATACATGATGTCGGCCGCGATATCGGGGAAGTTGTCCGAGATGATGAGCACCATACGACGCTTGTTGCCGCCATCGACCACAGCATCGATCACGTAGCCGCTGATCACCATCGAAAGACCTGCATACAGCGCGTTTTCGACCGAAAAGACCGGGGCCGACAGCGCGCACACGGCAACATCGATCGCCATGACGGTGGAGCCCACCGGTAGCGACGTATTGCGCGAGATGATCTGGCCGATCGTGTCGGAGCCGCCGGTGTTGGCACCGGCGCGCAGCACCATGCCGTAGCCGATGCCCGTGATAATGCCGCCCCACATAGCGGGCAGCATCAGATCGGCATGTGCCAACGGCGCCACAAACGGAGCGAACAGGTCGGTGAAAAAGCCCAGCAGCACAAAGCCCGTCGCGGTCTGCACCACATAGAACATGCCGCCCTCGCGCATAACGACCAGCAGCAGCAAGGCATTCATCACGATGGTCTGGATACCGACGGGAAGCGATATGCCATGCGAGGCGCCGACCGCCTGGATAATGGTGGCAAGGCCCGTAACGCCACCGGCAGCAAGGCCGTTGGGAATCAAAAACAGGTCGGTCGCAATAGCGGCCAGAGCGCACCCCAACATAATCTGGGGCAGATCGCGAAAGAAGTTCATCGAAAGAATGCGCTTGATGTCCAGACGATATGCCATGCTGCCTCCCTCAAAAAAGCGCACCCAAACGGATGCGCTTTGAGCTTCTTCTTGTATTCGATTTTACCGATTCGCCGACCAAATACCACCCCCGCTCAGGGTCCGTATTGGCCACATCTGCCCAAAGCCAACCCTATGGGTTTAGACAGACGGGGCCTCCGCATCGGCGTTGCCGGTTGCCCAGCGATGGTAGCCGATCACAAACGGATCCAGATCGCCATCGTCGAGAACGGCCTCGACGTTGCTGGTCTCCACACCCGAGCGCAGGTCCTTGACCATCTGATACGGGTAGAGCACGTAGCTGCGAATCTGGTTACCAAAACCGATCGTGGTCTTGGGTCCACGAATCTCGTCGAGCGCCTCGGCGCGCTTCTCGAGCTCGATCTCGTACAGACGGGCCTTGAGAATCTGCATGCACGCGGCCTTGTTTTGAATCTGGCTGCGCTCGTTTTGGCAAGTGACAACGATGCCGCTGGGAAAATGCGTCACGCGTACGGCGGAGTCGGTGGTGTTGACGCCCTGTCCGCCCGGGCCGCTCGCGTGATACACGTCCACGCGGATATCGTCGGGACTGATCTCGATGTCGATATCGTCAGGCAGCACGGGGATGACCTCGACGCCGGCAAACGTGGTCTGGCGGCGCTTCTTGTCGTCGGTGGGGCTAATGCGCACCAGACGGTGGACGCCGGCCTCGGCGCGCAGCATGCCAAACGCGTCCTTGCCCTCGACAGTAAAGGTCGCACGGTCGATGCCGATGACCTCGGCTGCGGGGCAGTCGTTAATGGTGACCTTCCAGCCGCGACGCTGGCAGTACTTCATGTACATCTTGAAGAGCATGAAGGTCCAGTCCTGCGCCTCCAGGCCGCCCTGTCCGGGTTTGATGGTCACAATCGCGTCGCCGTGATCGAACTCACCGGTAAACCAGCTCGAAAGCTCGAGCTCGTCGATAGCGCGGGCCAGGCGTTCTGCCGTAGCGGCAGCCTCCTCGCGCAATGCGGCGGCATCGGGGTCGTCGCCCATCTCCTCGGCAAGCTCCAGCGCCGCGCGGGCGTCAGATAGCTCGCCGCGCGCGGTATCCACGGCAGCGATATCTTCCTTGGCGCGAGCGATCTCCTCCATGGTGGCGCGAGCGGCGTCGGCGTCATCCCAAAAGCCGGGGGCCACGCTTTTGGTCTCGAGCTCGGTCACGCGCGTGCGCTTCTCGTCCAAATGAAGATACGACTCGACCTCGCCGAGCCGGTCCGCAAACGCGTCCAGCTCGGCGGGCGTTACCTCTAAAGCCTCGGCCATTAACGATTCCTGCCGTGGCAGTACTTGAACTTCTTGCCGCTGCCGCAGGGGCACAGGTCGTTGCGGCCCACGTTGACATAAGGGTCATCGCTCTCGGACTTGCGGTAGGTGGTCACCTTGCCACCGTTGTTGACGGCAGCCGGGCCTCCCTGGACGACCGTACGGGCTTGCACCTGTGCCTGCTTGCGCAGCACCGAGTTGCCGTTGTCGCCATCGACATCGGCGGGGCCGGAGAAGTGTGCACCCTCGAGCGCAGGGTCCTCCTTGTGCTCCACGGCGTGCGGGGCGGCCTTGATCTCGATGCGCAGGACGGTGCGCAGGTAATCCTCGTACATGGTGTCGACGAGCATCTGGAAGGCACCATAAGCCTCGGTCTTGTACTCGACCAGCGGGTCGCGCTGACCAAAGCCGCGCAGTCCGATACCGGTCTTGAGGTAGTCCATCTCCTGCAGGTAGTTCATCCAGCGGGTATCGATGACGCGCAGCATGACCTGGGTGTTGAGCTCGCGCATGAGGTCCTCACCCAGGCGCTCGGCCTTCATGTTGTAGCACTTCTCGACGTAGGCCAGGACATCGGCAGCCAGGGCCTCAAAGTCCTCGTCGGGGAACTTGGGCGTATCGATATGCCCGGTGAGCTCCACGACCCACTTGCGCAGGCCCTCGAGATCGCGCTCGCCATCGTGGCTGTCCTTGGTGCAGAACTCCTGCACGCAGCGGTACACGGTGTCGTGCATGACCTCGGTGATGTGGTCGGTCAGATCCTTGCCGTCCAGAATCTTGTTGCGCTCGGCGTAGATGACCTGGCGCTGCTTGTTCATGACGTCATCGTACTCGAGGACGCTCTTGCGCATGGAGAAGTTGATGCTCTCGACCTTGTGCTGGGCGCTCTCGACGGCCTTGGAGATGATCTTGTGCTGGATGGGCATGTCGTCGCCCATGTCGGCCGTGACCATCATCTTGGAGACGCGGTCCATCTTGTCGCCACCGAACAGGCGCATGAGGTCGTCCTCGAGCGACAGGTAGAACTGGGTCTCGCCCGGATCGCCCTGACGGCCGGAGCGGCCGCGCAGCTGGTTGTCGATACGACGGGACTCATGGCGCTCGGTGCCGATGACGGTCAGACCGCCGGCGGCAAGCACGCGCTCGCGCTCGGCCTTGCAGGTCTCCTTGGCCTCGGCGTTAAACTGCTCGAGCTGCTCGGGTGTCACGTCCTCCATGGTCAGGCCCTCGTACTCAAGGCGCTCGCGCACCAGCTCGTCGGGGTTGCCGCCCAGCAGGATGTCGGTACCACGACCGGCCATGTTAGTAGCGATGGTCACGGCGCCGTAGCGTCCGGCCTGCGCAACGATATGGGCCTCGCGCTCGTGGTGCTTAGCGTTGAGGACCTCGTGCGCGATGCCGCGCTTGGTAAGGGCGGCTGACAGCTTCTCGGAGCTCTCGATGGAGACGGTACCCACCAGGACCGGCTGGCCCTTAGCGTGGCGCTGCTCAACGTCGTCGGCAACGGCGTTGTACTTAGCCTGAATGGTGCGGTAGACCAGGTCCTCGTGGTCCACGCGCTGCACGGGTCTGTTGGAAGGAATGACCTCAACGGGCAGCTTGTAGATCTCGCGGAACTCGGCGTCCTCGGTGAGTGCCGTACCGGTCATACCGGAGAGCTTGTCATACAGGCGGAAGTAGTTCTGCAGGGTGATGGTCGCCAGCGTCTGGTTCTCCTCGCGCACGAGCACGCCCTCTTTGGCCTCGATGGCCTGGTGCAGGCCCTCGGAGTAACGGCGGCCTTCCATAATGCGGCCGGTGAACTCGTCGACGATCTTGACCTCGCCGTTGGTGACCACGTACTGCTTATCGCGGTGGAACATGTACTGGGCCTTCAGCGCCTGCTGCAGGTGGTTGACCAGCTGGCCCGAGAGATCGGCGTAGATGTCCTCGATGCCTAGGCGGCGCTCGATTTTCTTAAGGCCACGCTCGGTGGCGGCAATGGTGTGCTTGGCCTCGTCCATGACATAGTCGCCCGTGGGCTCGACGTCCTCGGTGGCGGTGAGCATGTCGTGCGACACGTCCTCGCCGCGCTCAAGGCCACGCACGGCACGCGCGAAGTCCTTGTAGGTACTGGCGGACTTGGTACCAGCGCCCGAGATGATCAGCGGGGTGCGGGCCTCATCGATCAGGATGGAGTCAACCTCGTCGACGATGGCGTAGTTGTGGCCGCGTTGCACGCGCTGCTCGGGACGGGTAACCATGTTGTCACGCAGGTAATCAAAGCCGAACTCGGAGTTGGTGCCGTAGGTGATGTCGGCCTGATAGGCCGGGCGCTTGAGCTCGAGCGGCATGTTGTTCTGGAGCAGACCGACGGTCATGCCCAGGTACTTATAGATGCGGCCCATCCACTCGGAGTCGCGCTTGGCAAGGTAATCATTGACAGTAACGACGTGCACGCCCTTGCCGGCAATAGCGTTGAGATAGCCAGCCAACGTGGAGACGAGGGTCTTACCTTCGCCGGTCTTCATCTCGGCGATGTGGCCCTCGTGCAGTGCCATGGCGCCAATAAGCTGCACGTCAAAGTGGCGCATACCCATGGTGCGCTTGGAAGCCTCACGCACGGTGGCAAAGGCCTCGGGGAGCATGTCGTCGAGCGACTCGCCGTTGGCGTAACGCTCGCGGAACTTATCGGTCTGGCCGCGGAGTTCCTCCTCGGTCATCTTCTCAAACTGGGGCTCAAGACCGTTGATCTGGTCGACGATCTTGTAGTAGCGCTTGAGGTCCTTATCGGATCCAAAGGACAGCAGCTTTGACATGAATCCCATGTGGTTTTCCTTTTTGGCCATCGCCCGTGGCATAAAACCTTGGACGAGTTAAACACAGATATTTGTACTTTAGCCAAACAAGGCGCCGCCTATGCGGTCGACACGCTCGACCACGTAATAACTACGACAGCCTGCCAAAAAGGGACTGGTTTATTTTGGCGGCTTTTATCTGGGAAACCGCTGCCTCTCTCTGCCATTTGGTGCAAGCTAGCCCGTCCCCTTCGCACCAACCTGGCGCAATGGGGACGGGCTAGCTTGCACCAATAAAAAGAAAAGGGCCGCGCACCCAAACGGATGCGCGGCCCTTATGCCATGAATGCGAGTGTTTCCGCGGCGAGCTACTTACTCAGCAGCCTCGGTGGTCTCGGCCTCGGCAGCGGCCTCCTCGACGGGAGCCTCTGCGGGAGCCTCGGCGGCCTGCTTGGCAGCCTCCTCGGCAAACTTAGCGGCACGCTTAGCCTTCTCGGCAGCCTTAGCCTCAGCGGCGGCCTTGCGAGCGGCCTCGGCCTCAGCAGCCTTGGCGGCCTTGGCAGCCTTGGCCTCCTCGGCCTTCTTGAGCTGAGCGGCAGCGGCGCCACCGAACTTGTCGGCGAAGCGCTGGACGCGTCCACCGGTGTCGACGAACTTCTGCTGGCCGGTGTAGAACGGGTGGCACTCGTTGCAAAGCTCGACCTTCATCTCGGACACGGTAGCGTGCGTCTTGAAGGTGTTGCCGCAGGAGCACGTCACCGTGCACTCGACATACTGGGGATGGATACCCTGCTTCATGGTAGGACTCCTTATTGGTCAGGCGCTGGTTACCGATCAGCGCATAAGGCGTCTTGGTTTCCGACCAAGACAACAAACTCGGCTATGGTACCACGGCGCCGCGTGTCCCACAAAAGGTTCACGGTCTTTTCGGCACAACGCGAGGAAAAATGACCCACGGATTACCGACAAATGGTCCCATGAATTACCTTCAAAACGACCCACGCACTGGTAGAACGTTGCAAATTTCAACGTTCTGGAATCGTGGGTGCTGACGGTTTGCCATTGCGAGAGGCATGGCGGCTCGACCATCAGGATAATCTCGGCGAGAAAATCGACGAGGACAGAGGGACGGCAGTATTGGAGCTATCGAAACGAATGGCAAGGACGAGATTATGGAGATGCCCGCCGAGGTCGACTTCTCCGACAGCGTTCCGAACCCCTACATCGGGAAGGTGCGCCGCCGCGTCACTATGAACATCGACGGCTAGAACATCGACTACTTCAAGGCGGAGTCCGCCCGTACAGTGGTGCCGTATCAAGTCATCATCAGCATGTACCTGGCCGAGTGCCGCGGGCGGAGGAAGCGTCTGACGTTCGCGAACTGCAGTGGTGAGCATTCCCGCTTGGGCAGTAAAAGGAAGAGGGGGCTGGCAAGGCCAGTCCCCTCTTCTCTCATGACACTCGATTTGCATTTACGGCACGACGAAAGCCGGGCCGCTGGTTACCTTGTCAAATTCGAGCACCGACGTTCCGGTGTTCAAATAAAGGCTTCCTTGGTTTCCGTCTGCGGAGGCGTAAGCCAGGTGGACAAATCCGTAATCATCTCCTGATTGGTCGGCCAACATGAAGATGTTCGGATCGCCGGTTGTCTCAAATGAACCGTCGGTCACATTTCCATTGCTGTCGACGATTTGCCACCTGTTTTCGTCTTCCCCAAGGAAGGAGAGCTGGGTTAAGCCGGTCTCGTGGTCTCGGTACACTCCGTCTAGGCGGAACCCTTCGGAAATGCCATGTTTCAAGGTGTTCGCATCTTTTATGGATACGGCAGAGACTGCGATTGCGGCTATCGCGACCAATAACGCCAGCGCAATGGGTATTTTGGCGGAGCCGGTCTTCATGTCAGCCTACTTTGCGCTTGCCGAGAGCCATGCTGTAGAACGTGTTGGTGGCCATCTTTGCGTAGACCCTGCGTACCCCGTTCGTCGTCTCATAGACGACGTAGGGTTGAATCTTGTGGGTCACGTTCGCCGTCGCCTTGTAGAAGCCCGATCCGGAAATGTTGACCGCGTACCCCGTCACGCTGAGGGAGCGATTTGCCTTCGGGATGGAAACGCTCACGCTGCCAACTCCTCCGGGAAGGGATACCGACACACCGACCGATCCGCCGCCGGAAGGTGATACGAAGATAGAGCCACCTCCCGATATCTGCACGCCGCCCGCCGGCTGTCCGGCGACGTCATGCCATCCAGTGCTCTTGTTTACCACGCTGCCGTATACCGTGTCGTAGGTCGGACGTCCCCCGGCTCGTGCGTCGCCATCGTACCCGGCGAGGGCTTGCTCGATGATTTGCGCAGCTTCTTCCTCCGCGCGTTCGCGGAGCATCGCGTCAAACTGGTTTTCAGTGAGGTCGGGGCGAACGAAGTAGTCGATTCGATTCTGATCAAGTGTTTGAAATTCCGCCGCTAACACCCCTTTTGGCATCAGTAGGGAGATTCCTCCAACCGCCGCTGCGGCGATAGCGGCTCGCCTGGTGATCCCGGTTTCGACGATTTTCTTCATTGTGTCCTCCTAACGGACGTCTTGGATAGAAAACATCTCCTTTCTCAAAATTGCCCCTGATAACGTGATGATTCCTCGCTCGTTCATATTGCCGTTGGCTTGGGTTGCGCGCGTATTGAATGCGTCGACAAAGCTCTGCATGCCCTGCTTCATAAAGAAGGGGCCGAAGATGGGTGAATTGAACGCGATGGGGACGGAGAAGGCTGCGGCAAGAACGAGCGTAGAGATCCATACGGCCCTGTCTCTTAGGATTAGTTTGAGAAGAAGTCGACAGTACATTTAGAAGCACCTACATTTCTCAAAGCATCGTTAGTTTAATTAATGACAGACCGAATGAAGATACGTGCGACGGGGGCGAGGCAAATGGCTGAGCGGTATTGATACGCGGGTTCAACGGTATCATATTGACCACATAGATTTTTAACTTGCATTTCTACCCGCCCTTTTCGTAGAGTCGCCGATACGTGCTTAGCGCACCCTCGGCGCGTCCGGCAGGCTTTGCGAAATGGGATCCACGAGACTTCGGCGCAGTATCATCTTGCGGGATGCTTCTAATGAGCCTCCCATCCTTCAAAAACAGAATCTCATCGCACTGCCTATCGACCGAATCCAAGATGTGGGATGACATGATGATGCACGTACCAGAATCGGCCAGCTTCCTGAGGATCTCTGAATGCAAGTCCACCCTGCTGGGGTCGAGCGCGTTCATGGGCTCATCTAATAGAAGGTACCGCGCACCCGTCGCATACGCAATCGCCAGGGTAAGCTGCTGCTTCATGCCCTGGCTCAGAGTACGGATCCTCATCTTCGCGAACTCGCCTATCTGCGTTTGTTCCACTATCACTTCGATATCGCGAGCATGTGGCCACATATCGCAAACCATCTTGAGGTGATCTTCCGCACGCAATCCGGGATACAGCAGCGTCCCCTCACCAGGTGCGTAGAAGATCATAGAACGGACCTCTCTTGTACCCGTGCCCTGCGCCTCATCCAGAACGATGCTCCCGTCCACGCGAGGACCCGGCAAACCTGCCATCGCCCGCAGCAACGTCGTCTTTCCATGCCCGTTCGGAGCGACGAGACCGTAGACCGTACCCGGGGCAAACTCAGCGTCCACCGAATCTACGAGTACCTTCTTTCCATAAGAGATCGTCAGCGTTTGAAGGCCAATCATCGAGATCATCCCCTTTCGATCTTTGGAACACTCAGGCGCACCATCAACGGAGATACGGCGCCCAAGACCACCAGCAGAGCGACCGATGCGCCGACGACCTCTCCAAAAGGCATCGCGTTCGTCCCTCGCCCAAGGAACCCAATCGTCCCCACCTGGGAAGCGGGATCAAACGAGGCGAATGGAGCCAGCAGCGCGACGCCCATGCCCGCGCTTTCAACATGAGCGCTCAACGAACCCAACACCAAGAGAACCGCGCAAACCACTCCGGTGACAACGGGGTTGCGGCTAATCGCTGCTGTCAACGCAGCGACGACGGAAATCACGCCGTATGCCATGACCAGCAACGGAATGCTGCACAACACCGCCTCCCCCACCATGGACGTTGTCGAAGCTCCCGCCCGAATGAGAGCGACGGGATACTCCGATCCACCCGCACCGTTCTTAATCAAGGACACAACCGCAGCGGGAACCATCGACACCAAAAGCAGCGCCAAGCCAAGCAGGAGAGACAGCGCAACAGCCGTCAGAAAACGCACATGCGCTGTTGCGGGGACTTGGAAAACCAGAAGGGAACGGCACCGCAGGTAGGTGCACGCAAGCGATGTGACAACCACGGGCAACAGCCAAAACAAGGAAGGAAGCGCTGCCTGGAGATAGGAAAGGAGGATTAATGGGGGCATCTTCGTACTTAACTCGTAAACCTTGGGGTCCGGCAAGCTCGCGATCGACTCGAGCAGAAGGGCGCGCGCCTCCGCACGAGAAGGAGTCTCCGGCTCGATTCCGATCGATTGCAGGAGGGTCGCATCTGCCGCGCCCAGCTCGCCTCGAGCGCGCTCGTACGTCGCAAGGCTTCGAAACCCCTCCGCAGGCGTGGGCGCGTACACGAAACCCGAAAGAGCATCTCGCATGCCTTCCAGGGCCGCTTTGCCCTCGACGTCCATATTCGCAACGTCCTGCTCTAGATACCGATCTATTGAACGGAGCTCCCCATCCCTATACCGAACAGCGGAAACGTCACCAGCGTCAGGAAACACCTCGACCAGAGCCGGGGCCAGCATCGCCGTCGACATTGCAATCGCGCATACGGCGAGGGCAGGAGAATGCAGGAGCAGCTTCCCCATCGTTCTTACGTATGCAACGGCGGAGGTACAAGCGCTCGAACGGGCTGTCGTTCTCGATGCGGTGAAGGAACCTCTCTCAAGACAAATCGGGGACATCGGGCGCGCGCAGCCGCTCTTTCCAGCAACGCAAAGCAGGCTAATTGCCAGCACCTCGATCCCGATTGCGCATACGAGGGTAATCGCGCCACGCTCGAAGCAAAGTCCAGGCAGATTCACTATCTGCGTTGTCGGGTACGGGCTATAGGCGCCGACGGTCAACTCAGTGTTCGCATACGTAAGGGGATTCAACAGGGCGAACTCACGTAAAGCGATGGATCTTCCGTAATACCCGGGAACCATCGTCGCCCCCATCAGGGCACATACGAACACGATTCCAAGCGTAGGGTTATTGGCAATCTTCACGGCAAGGTGAACGACGAGCGAGATGAACGCCGCCACCAAGAATTGCAAGATGGCCGTCTGTGCGAACACCAGCCAAGCCGGTTTGATAACCGGAGTCGCATATTGAACGTAGCCTATCGGATAGAACAGCGAGCCCGGGCCATTCTTCACAAGTGCGGCGATTATCCCTGGAAGATTGACGGCGAAGACGGCAAGCATCGCAAAAACACTCGCCCATACGCTCGATGCAACAAGCCTGCCCAGCTCACCCATCGGTGCCTGGATGATGAGTTTTTCACGTTTGTTAAGACGCGCGGCAAGGAACGAGACGGCAACGGCCGTTGCGGCCCATAGCAAGTACTCCTTCGATCCGTCATAAAAGGAGTACGCTCCATCCGATACCTGCAGAAACGGAAGCAGAGGAGAGAGCGGCGCCAAGACAAGACGCCCCGCGGCAAGAGGGTACAGAAGCGCGGGCATGCTTGATGAAGAGGTATAGACGCCCTCCTCCCCCGCATTCACAAGCGCATCCGCATAGGATGCTGACAATTCCTGCTCAACACGGGTTATTCCCGACTCGAGGTATTCAACCCGTCCGTCGATGCCAGCCGCGCTCCTGAAGACGGGCAGAGCACAAAGAACCATCAACGCAACAACGGCAACACAGAGCGACCTGGAGGAGAGGAGCGACCTAAAGATTGCCTTCGAGATTTTGAGCATATTCATCGCCAACCTTAACCTCATCCAGTCGGAACAGAGGGGCCGAACAAAATGCTTGGCCCCTCCTCGCATCTAGTAGGTGCTATAGACAAATTGCCATTTATCAGTTGTGCCAAGAACACCACAGGAACACATTGCAGCGAGGCGGGATTCCCTATGATGCGCGGATCGGCGATAGCCATTTCGGTAGGAGATCGTCTTGTAAGAGATGTTGAACATCGAGATGCTGTGCCCGCTCACGCCGCGAGGACAGCTGTAGCTCCAGTAGGTATCGACGACGTCGTCCGTATACCCGAGGGGCTCAACGAGGGCACACTGGCTGCTCTCCTGGGAAGGAGGCATCGGGGTATCCGCAAAAGCGGGGGCTCCCGGCAGCAACAGACAAAGAGCGAGGCCGAGGAAAACCAAGAGCTTACACGACTTAACAGTACTGAACATAATCCTCTCCAATCTAGAGGGGTTTCGGTTGCAGCATGCTGTGATTACTTGCCGGCAAAATCAATTTAACATAAACTGTTAAAAAGTAACCTGAGGTTTTTAAATTCTTCGGAGGTTATTATGAGTTACGACAATCGCACTCCCCGGCTTCATTCCTTCCGCATCGCATGTGCGATAGCCTCTGCGGCCCTTTGCGTCACCGCCATCGCACAAGTGGCGTTCTCCTTAAAGCCAGCAATCGAAGTGCTCGACAACCCTGTAATTGCAGACTCCCCCGCGTATCCAGCCCTTGCGATCTCGACATTGGCCCCTGCCGTCATCGGTATCGCCACGACCATCCTCAGCGCCGTTCTCGTGTGGACGATCAAGAGCGGAGACCCCTTCAAGAAAGGGTCTGCGACATGCTTGAAGGTGCTCGGCATTCTCTTCGTTGTTCAAGCTGCCACCAGCTTCTACGCCGGCTCACTCGAAACCTCCGTTTCGATGTTTGGCGGCGAGGGGGCCGTCGGCGCCCAAGAGATCGCTTCATCATTCGACTGGACCTCTCTGGTTCTCGGCATCGTCTTGCTCATGCTTTCCCAGCTCTTCTTGTACGCCCGAGAGCTGTACCTCGACTCCGACGAGATTGCGTAAGGAAACGCCATGCCCGTAATTGTTCGCCTCGACAAGATCATGGCCGAGCGAAAGATTTCCTCGAACGAACTTGCCGAAAGGATTGGAACCACGCCCGTGAACCTGTCCCGTATAAAAAAAGGGCATATTCGCGGCATTCGCTTCAACACACTCGAGCAGCTATGCCTCGCCCTTCGTTGCCAACCCGGAGACCTTCTCGAAGTCATGAGCGAAGAGGATGCCCGAAAGGAGTTCGGACTCGATTGGTCCGCCGAGGATTAGGGGGCGGTCGTACTCGCCCTGCACACGGGGATGCGAATCGGCGAGGTCTGCGGCCTTCGGTGGTGCGATGTGGATTTCGAGACGGGCCTGATCTCGATCAGGCACTCGGTGGCGTACGCGAAGGGGATGGGTTCGTTCATCAAGGACACCAAGACCCATGACGCCAGGGGCATCCCCATCGACCCGGTCGGCCTGCTCCCCTTCCTGAAGGAGATCCACGAGATCGACCGCGGGAAGCTGCGCTCGCGCAACCTTACCGGGGCGGTCGAGATCGGGAACTGCTACATCCTGTCGGAGCCGGGCGCGGCCTTCGCGACGGCGAGCTATATCCGCAGGGCGTTCAAGACGTTCTCGGAGACCAACGGCCTCATGGGCACCAACGACGAGCTGATCACGTTCCACGGCCTGCGCCACACGTTCGCCACGCAGTGGATCCGCCAGGGCGGCGATATCAAGGCGCTCCAATCGATCCTCGGGCACAAGGACGCCATGGCGACGCTCAACGTCTACGCCGACATCGAGCCAATCTCCAAAATCCATAACATGCTGCGTGTCTCGCCGTGCCTCTGGCGCGGGTACCTCGGGCCGAGGGTCGATCCGGGACCCATGTTCCAGCAGAGAATCCAGGAGTCCATCGAGACGCTCCAGGCGTTCGGCTACGGCGTCACCGAGCCGGACGACCGAAATATCGTCATACGCGACGTGAAGACGATCAGTCGGCTCTACCCCACCGAGTACGCCGCGGTGCTGGGCCCATCCCAACTGAGGTCACGGTGGTCCGATAGGGGCGCCGCCCGCGGCATGCGCCGCGGAGCGGTATCCCCCACCGAATAGTGGGGGATGCCCCCCGTTTTCAGTTTGGAATCAGCGGTCGGAGGCGTTCGGCTGACTGCGGGAACGGCCTATCCGCTCGATGTGTTCGGCTGAGTTCGGAAATCAACCCAACACGAGCTGGACGCGCGCCAGACGGCTCTTCCCCATGCGGCCTGCCCCCTCACGCTCATGTTGCAGACGTGTAACGCCGCTGTAAGCGCACCCCTTTTGGCGCCAGACAGGTACAATGATGAACACTGTACCGTAGCGGAGCGCCCCGCGCGCGCCGCAACCACGCGAAAGGGTTTCCCATGGCCGAGATCTCGTCCTCCCGCATCGTCATCACCGTCCTTGGCAAGAACCGCCCCGGCATCGTCGCCGGCGTCACCCGCGTTCTGGGCGAGGCCAACGTCGACATCCGCGACATTACGCAGTCCATTATCGAGGACATCTTCACCATGACCATGCTGGCCGACACCGCCGAGTCCAAGCTCGACTTTGCCGAGCTGCAGAAGGCCCTGGCCGAGGCCGGCGAGCTTTCGGGCGTCAATGTGTCTATCCAGCGCGAGGACGTCTTTAACTTTATGTACCGCCTGTAGCGAACAAGCCGCTGGGGATAGCCTGACGCGCGCATGCCCATGCAAGTCACCCCGATGCGGCCCGGAGAGGAGCGCGCATGGCCTACGACGCCAAGAAAATCTATTACCGCTTCGATGACCACTTGAGCCGCCTGGTTCTGGATTACGAAGCAAGCCGCCAGATTTCGCCTGAGAGCGAAAACCTCTACCACGGCCTGCCGACCGACCCTTATGACGAGGGCCTGTTTGTCGAGCACAATGTCAAGCGCGGCCTGCGCAATGCCGACGGCTCGGGCGTGGTCGCGGGCCTCACTCGTATCTCGGATGTGCACGGCTACAACAAGGTCGACGGAAAGGTCGTGCCCGATCAGGGCAAGCTCACGCTTCGCGGCTACAGCATCGAGGATCTGGTCAACAATGCCCAGGCCGAGAATCGCTATGGCTACGAAGAAGTCGCCTATCTGCTTATCACGGGCTCGCTGCCCAACAAAGAGGAGCTCGACGGTTTTTGCGAGCGCTTGGGCGCCTTTAGGCATCTGAGCGACGAATACGTCAAAGAGTTCCCCATGACCACGGTGTCGTCGAGCATCATGAACGTGCTCCAGCGCGCCGTGCTGCTGCTCTACGCCTTCGATGCCGAGCCCGACGTGATTACGCCCGAGCATGAGATCGACGTGGCTATTTCCATGCTTGCACGTCTCCCGCGCATCGCCGCCTTCGCACACATGGCCTCGATTGCCAAGCTTCGCGGCTCCGAGGTTCACGTGCCGCACCCCACGCCCGGCCTCTCCACCGCCGAGACCATCCTACAGGTGCTCCGCGGCGGTATGGCGTTCACCCGCGACGAGGCGATGCTGCTCGACGTGATGCTTATGCTCCATGCCGAGCACGGCGGCGGCAACAATTCCACGTTCGCCTGCCGCGTACTGTCGTCGTCGGCCACCGACCCGTATTCGGCCTACGCCGCGGCCATCGGCTCGCTCAAGGGCCCACGCCACGGCGGCGCCAACGCCAAGGTCGTGTCGATGCACGAGGACATTCGCGCGCACGTTTCCAACTGGGAAGACGACGACGAGGTCGCTTCCTATCTGGGCAAGATCTTGGACAAGCAGGCCTTCGACGGCACGGGCCTCGTCTACGGCATGGGCCACGCCGTCTATACGCTCAGCGACCCGCGCGCCGAGGTCTGCCGCCGTTACGCGCGCTCGCTTGCCGCCAAGAAGGACTTGGGCGAGGAGTTCGCGCTCATCGAGCGCATTGAGCGCCTGGCACCCCAGGTCATGCGCGACCACGGCATGACCAAGCCCATCTGTGCCAACATCGACCTGTACACAGGCTTTATCTACAAGATGCTCGGCGTGCCCGAGACGCTTTTTACGCCGCTATTCGCCGTCGCCCGCATGGCCGGCTGGTCGGCACACCGCATGGAAGAGCTCTTCTGCGCGCACCGTATTATTCGCCCCGCGTATCGCCCGGTTATCGAGCCGCTGGAGTACAAGCCGCTCGCCGATCGCTAGGACGCGGACCGTTATAGAACCCGAGCGTGGCCAGGGCATCATCGCCCTCGGCCACGCTTTTTATGCCAGTAGAAAGGGCTTCATCAAATGATTGTGTTTTCCGATATGGATGGAACGCTGCTGACGAGTGATAAGCAGATGAGCGACGCCACCTGGGCGATGCTCGACGAGCTTGCGCGCCGCGGTATTGAGTTTGTGCCCTGCACGGGACGCCCGCTGTCGGGCATCTTTGAGCCCATCCTCGCCCATCCCGCCGTGCACTACGCGGTCTGCGCCAATGGTGCCAGCGTCTGGCAGCTCGACGACGGTACGCCCACCGACACCTCACGTGCTACGCGCATTTTGAGCCGACCGCTCGATTGCGGCATTGCCCATCGTATCCGCCGCATCGCCGCCGGCCACGATGTGACCTTCGATATCTTCGCGGACGGGCAGTGCTTCCTCCCCCGCTCGCTCTACACGCGCCTGGACGAATTCTGCGGCGGCGACCCCCACATCGCGGCTTCGCTCAAGCGCACACGAACACCGATCGACTTGGATGTCGACAGCAAGATCGACGAGGTCGAGGTGCTCGAACGCATCGCCATGTACTGGCACGACCCGGCCGATCGCGACGCCATCGCGGCTGAGCTCGACACGCTCGGAGGCATTGAGGTCACGCGTTCGTACGCCATGAATATCGAGGTCATGGGCGAGGGCGCCACCAAGGGAACAGCCCTCACGTGGCTATGCGAGCACCTGGGCGAGCGTCTCGCCGACGCCTGGGCGTTCGGCGACAACATCAACGACATCCCCATGCTGCAGGCAGCGGGCCACGGCATGGCCATGATCAACGGCGAACCCGAAGACCGCGAGGCCGCCGACGCCATCACCGAATACGACAACGACCACGACGGCGTCGCCCGCACCATCATGGCCGCCCTCGCCTAGCAGCAGCAACCCGGCAGTCATTGGGGACGTTCTTAAATGGCTAGTCGCTGGCGGCACTCATTTAAGTCTGTCCCCAATGAGTGGCTGCCCCAGTCACAGTAGTCGTTGGGGACACTCTTAGCGGGGCACCGCAAGGACTGTCCCCGGCCGCCGGCAGAACGGGAACGTCCCCATCTGCCGGATTAGGAGAGGCTCTCCAGAACACGGCGGAGTTCTTGCTGGACGGCGTGGTCGCGGTTGCAGCCTACGACGCGATCGGCAACCGCTTTGAGCGCGGGGCGCGCGTTTTCCATCGCGCAACCCGTGCCGACAAAGCGAATGATCTCGTAGTCGTTCATAGAGTCGCCAAACGCCATAACCTCATCGCGCCCAATGCCGTAATGCTCCGCGAGCTGTGCGATGCCCGAAGCCTTCGACACACCGGGCTGCATGGCATCGATCCACGCGTTGCCTGAAGGCGCAAAGGTAAAGAGCTGACCGAGTTCGCGCTGTAGCACGTACGCACTGTCCATAACGACACCGTCGTCGCAAAAGATACTCGCTTTGATGATATTTACGCCGGGATCGGGCAGCTCCCAAATGCGCTCGGCATTGGGAAGGTCCTTATCGACCTCGCGCACGAACTTGCTCTCGTCATCGAGCAAAAAGGACTTGGTTCGGTCAAAGAGCGCAAGATGCAGATTGGGAAACGTCGCGACGGCCTGGGCGAGCTTTCGAATCGCCAGGTGCGAATACACCTCGCGGTCTACCATTTTGCCGTCGGCGTAGACCTGGGCACCGTTAGCCGCGACAAAGTCCATCTTGTCGCGAACGGGCGCAAAGAACTCGCACAGGCGATCGTAGCGGCGGCCTGACGATGCGGCAAAATGTACACCATGCTCGCGTAGCGCCAGGATCAATTCGTAGGTCTCAGGCGGCACCTGGCCACTTTCGTCAAGCAATGTGCCGTCCATATCGGATGCAATCAGTTTAAACATAGAAAAGCTCCCTTCGGGCTTGATGGAATCGGACGTGTATCCGATTCCAACGTACCCAAAGGGAGCTCAAATAAGACCCCGCAGTCATAAACGTTACAAGGACCTAGCAAATAGCTCACGCGCGCCAGAGGTCTCACGGTCGCGGCGTCAGGCGACAAGTCAAAGAGTGTCGCAGGCGGCTAGGCGTTTAAGAACGTCCCCAATGACTAGTCGGCGTAGGTGAAGGTTGTAACGTCGAACATGCCCTCGGGGCGGATGCGGAGCGTCGGGATCACCGGCAGGGGCAGGAAGATGATGCCCATGATGGGATCAAGCGGCGGCTCAATACCCATGGCGCGCGCCTTGACCATAAAGTCGTCGTGCTGCGCGGCGACATCCTCGGCCGTGCCCTCGCTCATCAGACCACCGAGCGCCAGCGGAATACGCGCCACGACCTCACCGTTGCGCACCAGCACGTGGCCGCCCTGGCCAACAGCCTCGACGGCAGCCATCATATCGGCCGCATTGTCGCCCACCACGCACACGTTATGCGAGTCGTGGCCGATCGTCGAGGCGATAGCGCCGCCCGTGATGGTAAAGCCGCGCACCCAGCCGCGACCGATGTGCTTGCCAACAAGACCCAGGCCCGCAGGACCATCACCGTCGGCGCCCTCGGCTTGCAGCGACACGCCGCGGCCGTGACGTTCGATCAGCATAATGCGGCGCAGGCCCTCGTCAGTCTCGGGACGAACCATGCCCGTGATAGCCATGCCCGGGATCACATCAATAACCGCCTCGCCCGGCTTAAAGGCATAATCGAACACGTCAAGCGAAAGCTTCGGCAGCTTAACGGAGGCGCGCAGCTCATCGGCAAGGGCCGCAACCTCGGCCATCTCGGGTGCAATCTCGCCCACAAAGGCGCCGTCCTGTGCCACGAGCGCACCGGCGGCATACACGCGATGCGGAGCCGCGACAAACGTCAGGTCGTTGAGCACCAGCAGGTCGGCGCGCTTGCCCGGGGCGATCGCGCCGCGGAGCTCATGCGGGTCACGACAGCCGTGGTCCAGGCCAAATGCCTCAGCCGTGGAAAGGGACGCCATGGAGATAGCGACCACCGGGTCGATGCCGGCCTCGATGGCCACGCGGCAGGCATTGTCGATCATGCCGGTCGAAAGAGCATCGGAGGGAGCGCGGTCGTCGGTCGCAAAGCAGCAGCGGCGGGCGCGGGCAGGGTTCTCCAGCAGCATCGGGGACAAATTGGCCAGGTCGTGGCTGCACGTGCCTTCACGCAGCATCACATACATGCCGCGGGACAGCTTGTCGAGCGCCTCCTCGGGAATCGTCGACTCGTGGTCGGCAATGATGCCTGCCGCGGCATAGGCGTTGAGATCCTTGCCGGCAACGAGCGGGGCGTGACCGTCGACCTGCTTGGACGGCGTCTGGTTGGCAGCGTCGATACGAGCACAGGTCTCGGGATCGGCCATAAAGACGCCCGGCAGGTTCATCATCTCGCCCAGGCCAAAGACATCACCCGGATGCTCGGCAAAAAACGCCTGCATATCGGCGGCCGAAATAACGGCACCGGCCTGCTCATCGGGCAGCGCGGGCACGCACGAAGGCATCATGTACTTGATGGAGATGGGTGCGCGGCGACCATCCTCGATCATAAAGCGCAAGCCGTCGAGACCGGCAACATTGGCAATCTCGTGGCTGTCGGCAATGGCGGTGGTAGTACCGCGCGTCGCGGCCATGCGAGCATACTCGGCGGGACGGATGTTCGAAGACTCGATATGCAGGTGCCCGTCAATAAAGCCGGGAGCAAGATAGCGGCCCTGGCAGTCGATAACCTCGGTCGCCTCGTAGGTGCCGGCGGCATCGTCGCGACCGTCGTAGAGCACGCCGACGATTACGCCATCCTTGACGGCAACGCTACCGGGTGCCACGCGCTGGCCATATACGTCGACAATCTGCGCATTGGTAAACAGCGTGTCGACGGGCACGCGACCCTCGGCAGCGTCGATCACAGACCTCATGACCTCAACGGACATACATACTCCTTTAACCGTAGAAAAAAGCTGCAGGGCGGACAGACCTTCACCGCAGCAAACCAATAGCCATTGTATGCCCAAACGATGGGACAGCAATACACCCCCTGCAAATGACGAGAGCGGATAATCTCCCACTTTGAGCCCACAAACAGGCCAAAAACGGAAGATTATCCACTCTCATTCTGTGAGGTTAACTTACTCGTTAGACCAACTTAAATCCTTTGCGCTTGCCTACGGAGAGGATGTCGCCCAGCTTGAGGGCGCTGGGGTCGATGTTGTAGCTCTTGGGAGCCACGGCCTCGCCGTTGATCTTGACGCCGCCGCCGTCGATATCGCGGCGGGCCTGGCCGGCGCTGGCCGAAAGACCCAGGTCCTTGAGCAGGCCAGCGAGGTAGATCTGGCCCTCGTCGTTGACGGTCAGCTCAACGTGCTTCTCGGGGAAGTCGGCAAGCTGCCCCTCCTTGAACACGCGGTCGAACTCGGTCTGAGCCTCGTCGCCGGCACCGGCGCCGTGGTAGGTGTCGCACAGGTCGCGGCCCAGAGCGCGCTTGAGCTCGTAGGGGTCGGCAGAGCCATCGGCCAGAGCAGCATCGATCTTGTCGACCTCGGCCGGGGTGAGCGAACTGGCCAGACGATAGTACTTGCCAATCATCTCGTCGGGGATGGACATGGTCTTGCCGAACATATCCTTGGGAGCATCGGTCAGGCCGATGTAGTTGCCATAGGACTTGGACATCTTGCGCACGCCGTCGGTGCCCTCGAGCAGCGGCATGGTAAGCGCGATCTGCGGCTCCATGCCCATCTTCTCCATAAGCTCGCGGCCGGCGAGCAGGTTAAAGAGCTGGTCGGTGCCGCCCATCTCCACGTCGGCCTTAATCTGAACGGAGTCGAAGGCCTGCATCACGGGGTACAGGAACTCGTGCAGGGCGATCGGCGTCTGGGACTGGTAGCGCTTGGTAAAGTCGTCGCGCTCAAGGATGCGGGCGACGGTAAACTTGGAGCACACCTGCAGCAGGCCGGCCAGATCCATCGAAAGGATCCAATCGCCGTTGTGCACGATGGTGGTCTTCTCGGGGTCCAGGATCTTCATGGCCTGGCTCACATAGGTCTCGGCGTTGGCCTCGATCTGCTCCTGCGAAAGCTGCGGACGCGTGGAGTTCTTGCCCGAGGGGTCGCCGATCAGCGCGGTGCCGTTGCCGATGATAAGGGTGACGTTGTGGCCCAGGTCCTGGAACTGGCGCATCTTGCGCAGCGGCACGGCATGGCCCAGGTGCAGATCGGGGCTGGTGGGGTCGACGCCGAGCTTGATGTTGAGGGGCTCGCCCTTCTCAAGCTTCTTGCGAAGGTCGGCCTCGGGGACGATCTTCGCAGCGCCCGAGGTGATGATACGCATTTGCTCGTCAACAGACAGCATTGGGTATCCTCCTTTTGCTATAGCACCCT
Source organism: Collinsella sp. AF31-11 (assembly GCF_003475605.1). Taxonomy (NCBI): domain Bacteria; kingdom Bacillati; phylum Actinomycetota; class Coriobacteriia; order Coriobacteriales; family Coriobacteriaceae; genus Collinsella; species Collinsella sp. AF31-11. The sequence goes on along the minus strand of NZ_QRQS01000007.1, from coordinate 34,195 downwards.
CACCGGATACGGCGGTGCTGGAAGTTCATAAACTCACTTATGATAACCAAAACGGCGCGACGCGGCACCTATGTCAGGAAAATCCTCGTCCTGCCGCGTGCATCGATGGCAACTGGCAAACGCGTGCCATCCCGCTCAACCAGATAGCGCGCCTGCCGACGACGCATGCAATCGTGACAACATGCCCCGGCTTGCGCCGCATCGGTGGCGCAAGCCCCCTCGGCGGTCAGCAGGCAGTGCTCGCACACCATGAGCTCGGTGTGGTCGGCATCGACGGGGCCCAGAACACCAGGTTCGGCCGTCAGTTCGGCAATACGTTCCGCATCATTGCCGAGCAACTCGGCCGGCAAGTACACCCGACCCGCGCCGAGCCCACGTAGCCAGGCAAGCGTAGTCCGGTTCGCACAGAACACCGGCGCCGCCACGTCAAACGTCACGCCCAGCTCTCGAGCGATCACCACCTGCCCCAGGTTGCGGCAGACGACGCGCCCGGCACGCTGCATCAGTGAGCGGGTCCGGTCAGCGTCACCCGTGCGGCACACTTCGTCGAGCACCACAACGGCGTCGGACAAATCGAGTTCTCCGCGCGGGTCGGCATCCATCAGCTGCCAAGCAAAAACCATGCGAGCGGGAACCGCGCACTCCACCAACTCCGTCGACGCACCGCCATCCACCGCAACGTCCTCAAAGGGCAGTACCTCAACGGCACGCGCAACGGGCGCAATCGCATCTGCCTCGGCCCGCATGCGCTCCAACATCGCCGCCGTCTGATCCAACACGCCGGCGCTGCGAATCAGGTACACCTCGCAGCCCGTGTCCACCTTACGCTTGCAATGCACGACAACGCGTTCCCCCGCCGCGGCACTCACCGGGCAGGGCACCTGCGGCCAGCGCTTGGGCACATCGGGACGCGCGTCGACACCCGGATAGAACCGAATCTCGAGCGTGTCACCCGCCGCCACGGCGGCGTCGAGCTCAACGGCCACCTCTTCGTGGCCCACAGCGACCAAGCGCCCCACGCGCACGCCCTGGTTGATTGCACGCTCAAAGCTCATAAGCTCGGCGCCCGAACGCCCTCGCAGGTACGCATCGGTAAACCCACGGTTAAACGACCTTCCCAGCTCGCGTTCAAGCGCCGGCACCGCATTGGCATCCCACGTGCCGTCGCGCAGCATATCGAGCGCGTGACGCCACGCCCTCACCACGTTAAAGACATAGTCGGGATTCTTCATGCGACCCTCGATCTTGAGCGACGCCACGCCGGCGGCAACAAGCTCGGGCAGGTGCGCAATGCCCAGGTAATCACGCGGACACAGCAGACGGTCCCCCTCAACGGCGACGACGCTCTCCCCCGCCTCGTCCACTAGGTCGTACGCCAGGCGGCACGGCTGTGTGCAGTCCCCGCGCATCGCCGAGCGCCCGCGTCTCAGGGCTGAGAACTCACAAGCACCCGAGTAGCCAATGCAGATGGCCCCGTGGCAGAACACCTCGATAGGCACGCCCGTACCGCACAAGGAGGCAATCTCGTCGACCGTCAGCTCGCGTGCCGTCGTCACGCGCTCGACCCCCAGCTCATCGGCGGCAAGCCGCACGGCGCCTTCGCTATGAACGCCCGCCTGCGTGGACAGGTGAATCTCGACGCCGGGAATCGCCGCACGCAGCGCGCACGCCAATCCGGCATCGGCAACAATCAGGGCATCGGCGCCCAGCTCCAGTGCATGAGCTCCCAACGCCACCGCGTCGGACAACTCATCGTCAAACACGAACACGTTGAGCGTCACGTACACACGCACGCCATGGGCATGCGCCACGGCACAACCGCGCGCAAGCTCGTCATCCGTAAAGCCATGGGCGCTCACACGGGCGTTAAAGTCGCCCAACCCCGCATAGATGGCATCGGCGCCCGCGGCGATGGCCGCAAGCATCTGGTCGAGTCCGCCCGCCGGCGCCAGCAGCTCGGGCAGCGCCGCACCGGCACCATCCAATCCAGTCTCGTATTGTCCGCTCGGCCCCATCGTCCGAATCGCCATCGGCAAACTCCTTACCAAGGTATGCATTCACTCTGAAAAATGCCGTCTTCCAGCATACACGAGGCCTCGCGCGCCCCGTTTGGTTTATCGTGTAATAACTTATGTCCATCCTGCCCCGACGGCACATCCACCGTCCGGCACGACATACCTGGAGGTCAATATATGGGTCCTCGCCAACGACAGGGACGCAGCCGTTCAAAGACGCATGCCCTGCCCATAATCCTGCTCTCGTTTTTGGGCTTTCTGCTTATCGCGGGCGTGGCATTTGGCATCGGCATGGTCGGCAACGTCAACCGCTGGCTGTCCGATCTGCCCGACTACACCGACGCCAACGCGTATCTGGTGAGCGAGCCCACCGAGATCGTCGACTGCAACGGCAACAAGATCGCGAGCTTCTACACGCAAAACCGCAAGTCCATCACCAAGGACGAGGTCTCCCCCTACGTGCTGCAGGGCACCGTTGACGTCGAGGACGAGCGCTTCTACGAGCACGGCGGTATCGACCTGTGGGGTATCGCGCGTGCTGCGGTGGCAACCCTCGGCGGCGGGCACGAAGGCGCCTCGACTATCACCCAGCAGCTGGTGCGCAACACCATCCTGCAGGAGGAGCAGTTCGACTCGACCATCGAGCGTAAGGTGCGCGAGGCCTACATCGCCGTCAAGATGGAGGACATGTACTCCAAAGACGAGATCCTCATGATGTACCTCAACACCATCTATTACGGCCACGGCGCCTACGGCATCGAGGCCGCAGCCGAGACCTATCTGTCCAAGAGCGCCGCCGACCTCACCCTCAGCGAGGCCGCGCTGCTCATCGGCCTTCCCAACTCGCCCTCGCAGTACGACCCCACGGTCAACCCCGACCTGGCGCTGTCCCGTCGCAACAAGGTCCTTGACAACATGTTGCGCCTGGGCCACATCACGCAGGAGGAGCACGATGCCGCACAGGCCGAGCCCATCACCCTCAACGTGACCGAGATTTCGGGCAGCGGCGTCGACATATACTCGCAGCCCTACTTTGTCGCCTATGTTAAGCAGCTGCTGGAGCAGGAGTTCTCGACCGACGTGCTCTTTAAGGGCGGCCTGACCGTCAAGACCACCATCGACCCCACCATGCAACAGGTGGCCGAGGAGGCTGTGCGCTCGCAGCTCGACACGCTTTCGCTCGACGGCCTGGACATGGGCATGGTCGTCGTAGACCCCAAGACCGGCTACATCAAGTGCATGGTGGGCGGCTACGACTACAACGCCGACGAGAATCACGTGAACCACGCTACGGCAAAGCGCCCCGTGGGCTCCACGTTTAAGGCCTTTACGCTGGCAACTGCCATCCAAAACGGTATGAACCCCAACGTCACCCTCAACTGCAACTCGCCTCTTACAGCCAAGGGCACTACGACCAAGGTGCAAAACTATGCCAACCAGAGCCATGGCAACATCACGCTTAAGCAGGCAACGGCATACTCATCCAACACCGGCTACATTCAGGTGGCAGAAGCCATCGGCAACAACAAGATCATGTCGCTCGTCAAAAAGCTCGGCATCGACCCCGCCAAGGACAATATCGAGGACGTTCCCGTCATGACGCTCGGCACCGGGTCCATCTCGCCGCTCGAGATGGCATCGGCCTACGCCACTTTTGCCAACGGCGGCCATTATCGCCAGCCGATCGCCATCACCGAGATCGACTCGCGTACCGGCTCGGTTCTGTACCAGCACACCGACAATCCCACGCAGGTGCTCACCGAAGGCGAGGCTGCCGCGGTTACCGACGTTCTATCCGGCGTCATGCAGGGCAGTGGCACGGGTGCCGCCGGCGCGCTGAGCGTCAACCAGCCCTATGCCGGCAAGACAGGTACCACTGACAACACCACCAACCTGTGGTTCTGCGGCTACACGCCGCAACTGGCATGCGCCCTGTGGACCGGTTATTCCGCAGGCGAGATTCCCATCCAAAAGTACGGTACGGACCTGCTGGGCGACAGCACCAACCTGCCCGTCTTTAAGAAGTTCATGAACACTGTTTTGGCTGGAACCGAGCGCGAGGAGTTCCCGACCGGAACGGCCCCCACGTACAAGAACAATAACGTCTGGAAGTTCTACGGCACCAACAACACCAAGAAGACGGAAAGCGACGAGGACGAAGACAAGGACGAAGAGGAAACCACCACCACGACGACCACAACGACCACGACCACCGAGACCACAGGCGGCGACACCACCGGCGGCACCGGTACGACCGGTGGCTCGACGGGCGGCTCCACTGGTGGTTCGACCGGCGGCGATGGCGGCACGCCTACGCCTACGCCCACTCCCGACCCCTCGCCCACGCCCACTCCCGACCCCTCGCCCACGCCTGACGATACGGTCGGCTAGAAATCATCCGGCCATAAGCAACAAGGCCCCCGAGCAGCTTATTAAACCGCTCGGGGGCCTTTTAGTTTAAAGCGACCTGGTGGGCGGTCTTTATGCCTGCAAACAAAAAAGGGGGTACCGACCAACGTCGATACCCCTTACAAGCCACTATGTCAGCGCACGCAGGGCCAAGCGCACGACCCGCACGCCTACTTGCGAGAATTGCTCAGCTTATTGATCAGCGCCTCGAGACGCTCGCCGTCCTCGGCCGTCTGGGCAATAACCAAAATCGTATCGTTGCCGGCAAGCGAGCCAAGCACATCGGGCAACTCTGCCGCATCAACGGCGGCGGCGATGCCGGAAGCCGTGCCAGGCTGAGCCTTGATCATAACCAGATTATCGGTGCGCAGAACGCCCGTTACGAGCTCGGAAACCATACGCTGCAGGTGCAGGTCCTCTGCCAGAACATAGATGCCCTCAGGGAGCTTACGCAGCCCCATATCGGCAATATCGCGAGAGACAGTCGCCTGCGTGCAATCAAAGCCCATAGCGCGGAGCTCATCGACCAGCACGCGCTGCGTGCGGACGTCCTTATTGCGCACAATATCTCTAATGGCATCCTGGCGCCCATTGCGTTTTTTAGCCATACAAACCCTCACTCCAAAAGATGGCGGAGACAATCAATCAATGATTGAATAGTTTAACGCTATTTGAAAGCTTTTGTGTATAAGAACGCATTTCGAAACAATTCCATGCAAGTTTGTTTCGAAATGAGCGCCCCTAGGCAGTTTTGGCACCAGTTCGGTTAAGAAAAGCAGCCAAATGCGTATACATCACGCAACGCGTAGGCTTCGCGCTTGCAATTGGCCCAAACAACAAACCGAGTCCGCGGTGGTCATCCTTAAGCGCCGCAACCATCTGACGAGTTCGGGGTGCCTCGAGCATATCACGCATACGGGCGGAGCGTTCAATTGATGACACCCCATGCGGGCTCAGACACAAATTCTCGATGCAGGAGACCAGTCCGGCAAAGTAGAATTTCTGGCTTGCCAGCATGAGCCAACCACCGCTATCTGCTTCCGAGAGTGAGTCCGCAAGCTCGTCGAGCGCTCGGGTGTCATCGGATACCTTGGCATACATGGTGGGATCAAAGGCATCTGTAAGATTAGGCGCCGCCGCGTGGAAACAAGCGTCGCCGCATCCGGAGACGCGCTGTGCCTGCGAGAGCGCACACGCCATAAACCCAACTGTGCGAAACGTCTTATCGCACAAAAGGCATGCCTCAAACAGCGGACGGGTGTACATCACGCCAGAGACTTGAGCAACCAAGCCGCCTAAAATCAACTGAGGCAGCCCGGCCACCATCGAAGATTCGCTATCAATGGAAATATGAGTAGCATCCAAGACGCGCGAATGGCGCTCTCGATGTGCATCATAGCGGTCGAGCGACACCGTGGGGAAGACTATGTCTGCCGCAGTATCGCACGCGATATCGACCATCTTGGAAAGGGCGTGCGGAGCAAACCACTCATCGGCGTTCATGGCGATGATTTGAGAGCCGCGCGAGGCATCAAAACCGGCACGAAGACAAGCGCCGCGCTTAGCGTCCTCGACGTCAATCAAATCAATATGGATGTCCCTGTCGGCAGCAACTTGAAGCGAATGGCGCACACCGGGCGCAGCATCGCGGCAGACAACGACAATCTGCAAATCGTAGAGATCTTGGCTCTGGATACTCTCGAGCGCACGCATCGCATAGCTGGGCGAACCTTCTACCACAAGGATCACCGAAAGTCGCGGATGCGAGCCACGTCGAACCAAGTTATCCGTCCTCTCGACAGCAGTGAATCAAACTGTCGTTCATGGTACACCCCGGCAATAAAAGCAATGAGACACCGGTTGTATTGCACGTCAAGAACAGATGTTGCACACGCGCAGCCCACAGATTACAGGTGTCGACGCACGATGCGTCGAGCCCTCCCCTAGTCGAGCACGACAAGCTCGGCGGGATCGTAATCCACGCCCATAAACGTAAGGCCGCAGGCAGGAGCCGTGGGGCCCGCAGCGGTACGGTCGCAAGCATCGATGACCTCACGCATCCACCCAGGTTCACGGCGATGCATACCAATCTCGACAAGCGTGCCCACGATCGTACGGACCATCGAATGCAGAAACGCATTGCCCTCGATGGTGAACGTCAGGATGTCCTCGCCAAACGCAACCTCATGGCCAAACTCGGCACGCATCACGCAGCGATGCGTGGGCTTGCCAACGGCCGAGGCAACCTTGCAAAAGCTTTTAAAGTCCTGCTCGCCCAGCAGCGCGGGGCAGGCAGCAGACATAGCCTCAACATCCAAGGGATAGCGATGCCACCACACGGCACCGCGGGACAGCACGGGGCGCGCATCTCGATCGGCAATACGGTACGTATACGCACGGGAACGCGCGTCAAAACGTGCAGAAAAGCCTTTACGGGCCTTGTAGACCTCGTTTATAGCGATATCTTTGGGCAGCAGGGCATCCATAGCCCGCAGCCACCTACGGCGCGTACACGCGAGCTCAGCGTCCGTTACGGGCACGCTGATGTACTGAGCCACGGCATGCACGCCGGCATCGGTACGCCCCGCGCATGTCAGATCGATCGGGCGGCGAAGCAGCGTCTCGATGGCTCGACGCAGCTCACCCGCAACCGTCGTCTGTCCCGGCTGCTCGGCAAACCCGCTATACGACGAGCCGTCATAGGCGACGCGGAATACAAGGGTGGCGTCAAGCTCGAGAATCGAATTGAAATCAGACGGCGCAGTCATGGGCGCTCCCAACAAACAAGCAACGGTATCGCGACAAAAAAAGAGGGGTACGCGAACGTACCCCTCGAATATAGCCTATGCAGACGGAATGTCTACTCAGCGGTCTCCTCGGCAGGAGCCTCCTCGGCAGCGGTCTCCTCGACAGCCTCGACCTTCTTGGGAGCAGCGGCCTTCTTGGGGGCCGGAGCAGCCTTCTTAGCCTTAGGCGTGCAAGGCTCGGTGACGAGCTCCATGATAACGATGGGAGCGTTGTCGCCCTTGCGGTTACCGAGCTTCATGATGCGGGTGTAACCGCCGTTGCGGTCCTGCCACATGCCCTGAGCAGCCTTGTCGAAGATCTCGGCAACGAGCTGCTTATCGCCGAGCTTGGCGATAGCCAGACGACGAGAGTGCAGGTCGCCCTTCTTGGCCCAAGTGATGATCGGGTCGACGACCGAACGCAGCGCCTTAGCGCGGGTCTCGGTGGTCTTGATGCGGTCGTTCTCGAAGAGGGCCTTAGCAAGGCTCTTCTTCATGGCCTTGGTGTGGCTCGCATCGGTGCCGAGCTTCAGGCCCTTCTTAACGTTGTGACGCATGGTCTAGTTTCTCCTCAAATATGCGAAGCATTAAGCCTTCAGGCTCAGGCCCATGGACTCAAGCTTGTCCTTCACTTCCTCGATCGACTTAACACCGAAGTTACGGATGTTGAGCAGATCGTTCTCCGAGAACTCAACGAGCTGACGGACCGAGTGAATGCTGGCGCGCTTAAGGCAGTTGTAGGAACGGACGGAAAGGTCCAGATCCTCGATCTGCTTGTCCAGCTCGGCGTTGTCGTTGGTGACCTCGGGAGCGAAGATCGAAGCCTCCTCCTCGACCTCGGGGGTCTCGGCAAGGTTCATAAAGGCGGCCATATGCTGGTTGATGATATTGGCAGCCTGGACCACGGCGTCGCGCGGGGCGATGGAACCGTTGGTCTCGATCTCGAGGACAAGGCGGTCGTAGTCGGTGTGCTGACCGACACGGCAAGCCTCAACGAGCTTGGCGCAACGGGAAACCGGCGAGTACAGCGAGTCGACGTGGATCACACCGATGGGATCGTTGTCGCGCTGGTTAGCCTCGCCAGAGACATAGCCGCGGCCATAGCCGATGCGCATGCTCATGGTGAGATGGCCACCCTCGGTGAGCGTAGCAATGTGCTGCTCGGGGTTGACCAGCTCAAACTCGGACGGAATAAAGAAGTCCGCACCGGTGACCTCGCAGGGGCCGTCAACCGAGATGGTGGCGGTCGCCTCGTCGGTCGTGCCGAGAGCCCTGAAGACAAGACCCTTGACATTCAGGACGATGTCGGTGACATCCTCGACCATGTTAGGGATGGTCATGAACTCGTGCTGCGCACCATCGATCTGAATAGCCTCGACGGCGGCACCCTCGAGCGAGGACAGAAGAACGCGACGAAGGGAGTTACCCAGCGTATCGCCGTAGCCACGCTCGAGCGGCTCGACGGAGACACGAGCAGACGTCTCGTTGATCTCTTCGACCTGAACCTGAGGCCTAATGAATTCTGACATGTATTACCTCCAGCCTCAGCAGCCCGGATGGACTACTTAGAGTAGAGCTCGACGATGAGCTGCTCGTTGATATCACCGCTGATCTGCTCACGCGTCGGCAGAGCGAGCACGTTACCAGACAGCTTCTCGATATCGACCTCGAGCCAGCCAGGGACCTCAAAGCGCTCGGAGGAAATCAGGGCCTCCTTGATGGGGAGGAGGTCACGGAACTTCTCGCCGACAGCGACGACGTCGCCGGCCTTGACGCGGTAGGACGGGATGTCCACGCGCTTGCCGTTCACGGTGAAGTGACCGTGACGGACGGACTGACGAGCCTCTTTGCGGGTGCGGGCGAAGCCAAGACGGAAGACGACGTTGTCGAGGCGAGACTCAAGGATAATCATGAGGTTCTCACCGGTGACGCCGTTCATCTTACGGGCCTTGTTGAAGTAGCCGTGGAACTGCTTCTCCAGAACGCCATAGATGAACTTGACCTTCTGCTTCTCGCGCAGCTGCATGCCGTACTCAGATTCCTTGCGACGGCGCTTGGGCTGACGGATAGATTCCTTCTTGCTGCTGTAACCGAGCTCAGCGGGATCGATCCCGAGCTGACGGCAGCGCTTAAGAACAGGAGTCCTGTCGATTGCCATATTGATACGATCCTTTCAGTTACACGCGGCGACGCTTCTTGGGGCGGCAGCCGTTGTGCGGAATGGGGGTCTTGTCCTGGATGCTCGAGACCTCGAGGCCAGCAGCCTGGAGGGAGCGGATGGCGGTCTCACGACCGGAGCCGGGGCCCTTGACGAAGACGGAAACCTTCTTCATACCGTGCTCCATGGCCTGCTTGGCAGCAGCCTCGGCAGCCATCTGGGCAGCGAACGGCGTGGACTTACGGGAGCCCTTGAAGCCCACCTGGCCAGCCGACTTCCAGGAAATGACGTTGCCCTGGGGATCGGTGATCGAAACGATCGTGTTGTTGAACGTAGAACGAATGTGAGCCTGGCCCACGGAAATGTTCTTACGGTCCGCGCGCTTCAGACGGGCAGCGCGAACGTTCTTCTTAGCAGTAGCCATCTATCTAGCGCTCCTTATTTCTTCTTCTTAGCACCGATCTGACGCTTCGGGCCCTTGCGGGTACGAGCGTTAGTGTGGGTGCGCTGGCCGCGGACCGGGAGGCCCTTGCGGTGACGAAGGCCGCGGTTGCAGCCGATGTCCATAAGGCGCTTGACGTTCTGGTTGCGCTCACGGCGGAGGTCGCCCTCAACCATGATCTGGTTCTTGTCGATATAATCACGGATGGCGTTAACCTCATCTTCGGTGAGGTCCTTAACGCGCGTATCCACGTTAACGTTGCACTCGACGCAAATCTTCGTCGCAGTGGTGCGGCCGATGCCGTAAATGTAGGTCAAACCGATCTCAACGCGCTTCTCACGCGGGAGGTCGACACCATTAATACGGGCCAACGTAGTCTCCTCTCTTAACCCTGACGCTGCTTATGACGGGGGTTCTCGCAAATGACGAGGACCTTGCCATGGCGCCTAATGATTTTGCACTTATCGCACATCTTCTTGACCGAAGGACGTACCTTCATCGTTCTTCCTTTCGGTAGCGCTCAAACTACTTCCCTACTATCTACTCGCCCAGCCGCAGGCGTTTAAAACTATGGCTGGTCTTCACACACAATCCGACCGTAGGTTGAGCTAAGCCTGCAGTCGGAAATGGAGTGCGTGTATGCGTGCCGCTATTTGTAGCGATAGGTGATGCGGCCGCGGGTCAGGTCGTACGGGGAAAGCTCCACGACAACCCTGTCACCGGGGAGAATACGGATGTAATTCATTCGGATCTTGCCAGAAATGTTGCACAGAACCGAATGACCGTTCTCGAGCTCGACCTTAAACATGGCGTTGGGCAGCGGTTCCTTTACCGTGCCCTCGAGCTCAATTGCGTCTTCCTTCTTCACAAGCAATCATCTTTCTCTAGAAAACGACAGCGATTGAGTATTCTACAATACGTATGCACGCATCGTAATATCTTCGTAATGGCTCCACAACTACGTGGAACTTGTTACATTTGAAATGTAAAACAAAGCCGTTCCCTGATGCCCAAGATCGCCTTGAAGTGAGAAGGAATAGACCTTGGGGTCATGCCTTCGAAATTGAAAGGCGAGGTTGGGCATCAGGGGGCGGCGACTTTTACATTTCTCCGCCCTGCAGGGAGCACCAAGCACCTTGCGCGTCCGTGGTGAGAATCACCGGACCGTCATTGGTAATGGCGACGGTGTTCTCGTAGTGCGCGGCGGGCAGGTGATCGTTGGTCGTAACAATCCAACCGTCGGAGCCCGAGCTCACATGGTTGGAACCCATCGTAACCATCGGCTCAATGGCAATGACCATGCCGGTCTGGAGGCGCACGCCCCTCCCCTTCTTTCCATAGTTAGGAACGTTGGGGTCCTCGTGCATCACACGGCCAATGCCATGGCCCACATAGTCGCGAAGCACGCCGTAACCGTGAGACTCAGCGAGGGACTGAACGGCATAACCGACGTCGCCGATATGGTTACCGGGAACAGCCTGCTCGATGGCAGCCTTAAGGCAATCGCGCGTAACCTCGCACAGGGCCTTGGCCTCAGGCGTAGGGGTGCCGACGAAAAACGTCCAAGCGTTATCGCCAACCCAACCGTCGACAACGGCTCCCGTATCGATGGAGATGATATCGCCATCGCGCAGGATCATGTCGGGGTTGGGAATACCGTGGACCACAGCATCGTTGATCGATGCGCAAATAGTCCCCGGGAACCCGCCGTATCCCTTAAAGGCAGGGGTGCCGCCATGCATGCGGATAATCTGCTCCGCGAGCTGATCGAGCTCAAAAGTCGAAACGCCGGGGCGCACCATGGCTCCAACGTGGCGGAGCGCCATCTTAGATAGCGCTCCTGCCTTCTTCATCTGCTCGATTTGCGTTGCAGACTTAATCTTGATCATAGACCGAGGGCCTCTTTGACATCCCCGTACACGGTCTCGCGAGCCTGGTCACCGTTGACCGACTTGAGCAGACCCTGGCCACGATAGTAGTCGACGAGCGGGCTCGTGGACTTCTCGTAGACGTCGAGACGGTTCTTGATGGTCTCGGGCTTGTCGTCGTCGCGCTGATACATCTCGCCGGCGCACTTGGGGCAGGTAGCATCGGCAGCGGTGCCGGTGTAACCGCAGGCGCGGCAGGTGCGACGCGAAGACAGACGATCGATAATGACCTCGGGGGCCACGTCGACCAGAAGGGCGCAGTCGATCTCGCGACCCATCGCGGAGAGCTCGGAATCGAGCGTCACGGCCTGGGCGGTGTTGCGCGGGAAGCCGTCGAGGATGAAACCCTGCTGGGCATCATCGGCGGCAAGACGCTCCTTGACAAGATCGATCACGAGCTGGTCGGGAACGAGCTCGCCAGCGTCCATGTACTTCTTAGCCTGAATACCAAGCTCGGTGCCGCCCTTGACGGCAGCACGCAGCAGGTCGCCCGTGGAAATGTGAGCGACGCCAAACTCGGCGACGAGCTCCTGTGCGACGGTGCCCTTACCGGCACCCGGAGCTCCGAGCAATACGAGGTTCATGAGCAATCCTCCTCTAGCCTATTTAAAGAATCCATCGTAATCATACATCTTGATCTGGCCTTCGAGCTTATCGACCGTGTCGAGCACGACGCCGACCATGATGAGGATGGACGTGCCGCCAAATGCCTGGATCAGCTGGTTACCCGTGAAAGAGAAGATGATCGAAGGCACGATGGCGATGAGCGCCAAAAAGACAGCGCTGGGAAGCGTGATCTTGTTGAGCGCGTTCTTGATGTAGGCCGCGGTAGCTCTACCAGGACGCACGCCCGGAATAAAGCCGCCCTGCTTCTTAAGGTTGTCTGCCGTGTCATCGGGGTTGAACACCATGGAGGTGTAGAAGTATGCGAAGAACACGATGAGGACAACATTAAGCACCCAGTTGAGCCAACCGGTCGAAAGCGCAGAGGCAACTGCCTGAATCCAGCCGATGCCGGGGAAGAACACGGCAATCTGAGCCGGGAAGTACAGCAGCGCCGAAGCGAAGATGATCGGCACGACGCCCGCGGTGTTGACCTTGATGGGCAGGTAGGTGGTCTGGCCACCCATCATGCGACGACCCACAACGCGCTTAGCGTAGGAGACCGGAATGCGGCGCTGGCCGCGCTCAAGGAAAACAATCAGCGGGATAACCAGCAAGATGATGGCGCAGATGATCACCATGGTGATGATGCCACCGGCATTGCCCTCGGTGCTGGAGAAGATCGCCTGCGGCAGACCGGCCATGATGTTCGCAAAGATGATCAGCGACATGCCATTGCCGATACCGCGCTGGGTGATGAGCTCACCAATCCACATGATCAGCATGGCGCCCGCGGTGAGCGTGCCGACGATCATGAGGTCGAAGATGATCTCGGGGGCGCCGGCGCCAGTAAAGCTGATGCCGAAGCTCTTAAAGAGGAAGAGGTAACCCACGGAGTTGAGGATTGCCAGAGCCAGGGTGAGGTAACGCGAATACTGCGTAATCTTGGTCTGACCGACCTCGCCCTCGCGGGCAAGCTCATGCAGGGAAGGCACAACGGCCTGGAGCATCTGGAGGATGATCGAGCTGGTGATGTAAGGCATGATGCCCAGGGAGAACACCGACACATAGCTCAACGCGCCGCCAGAGAAAAGATTCAGGAGGGCCATAGCACCTGCGGCGACCGAATTGTTATCGGTCGAGAAAAGGCCCAGCATCCCCTGGAAGGGAATGCCGGGCACAGGAACGTGCGCACCAATGCGGTACACGACGAGCATAGCTATGGTAAAAAGAATCTTTTCACGCAATTCTTTGATGCGGAAAGCATTCTTAAGACCATTTAGCACGGCAGCTCGACCTTTCCGCCAGCGGCCTCGATCTTGGCCTGCGCAGAAGCGCTGACCTTGTCGACCTTGACCGTGAACTTCTTGGTGAGCTCACCATTGCCGAGCACCTTGACGGGCTCGAACTCGCTCTTAGTGATGCGAGCGGCCTTAAGAGCGGCACCGTCGATCACAGCGCCGTCCTCGAACTTACGCTCGAGACGCTCAACGTTAACAGCGGTGTACTCGATACGACGGGGGTTGCGGAAGCCCGGAAGCTTGGGCAGGCGCATAGCCAGCGGAGTCTGGCCACCCTCGAAGCCGGCACCCTTGGTGCCGCCAGAGCGGGAACCCTGGCCCTTCTGACCGCGGCCAGAAGTGGTGCCGTGACCCGAAGAATTGCCACGGCCGACGCGCTTGCGGTTCTTGGTGGAACCGGGCGCGGGAGTAAGATCGTGAAGCTGCATTTGCTACTCCTCTACAATCTCGACAAGGTGCTTGACCTTGAAGATCATGCCGCGGACGGACTCGTTGTCAGCAATCTCGCGAACCTCGCGGATCCTGTGGAGACCGAGGGCACGGACAGTACGGACCTGGTCCTGCTTGCAACCGTTGGTGCTGCGGACCTGCTTGATCTTGATGGTGTCAGCCATGCTTAGTTCTCCTTACCGACGAACATCTCGGAGACCGTCAGGCCACGGCGAGCCGCGACGTCCTCAGGGCTGGAGAGCTCCTTGAGGCCCTCGACGGCAGCCTTGATGATGTTGAGGCCGTTGTCGGTACCGAGGGACTTGGACAGGACGTTCTTGATGCCAGCAAGCTCGAAGAGGGGACGCACAGCGCCGCCGGCGATAACGCCGGTACCCTCGACAGCGGGCTTGATGATGATGCGGCCGGCACCAAAGTGGCCGAGAACCTCGTGCGGGATGGTGCCCTGCTCGGTCACCGGCACGTGGAACATGTTCTTCTTGGCATCGAGAGACGCCTTGGAGATGGCCAGGGGCACCTCAGCGGATTTGCCCATGCCAACGCCGACGTTGCCCTTGCCGTCGCCAACGACGACGAGAGCGACGAGGCTCATGCGACGACCGCCCTTGACGGTCTTCGACACGCGGTTGATGTAAACGACGCGCTCCTCGAACTCGGAGGCCTCGCGCTGCTGCTTCTGATTACGAGCCATGTGCTACATACCTCCTAGAACTCGAGACCGGCGGCACGAGCACCGTCGGCGAGGGCCTTGACGCGGCCATGGTAGATACGGCCACCGCGATCGAAGGCGACCTTGGTGATGCCGGCCTCGATGGCGCGCTTGCCAACGAGCTGACCGACCTTCTCCGCAGCCTCCTTGTTCGAGGTGTGGGTGCCCTTGAACTCGGCCTCGAGGGTCGAGGCAGAGACGAGCGTCAGGCTGGAGCCCTTGCTGTCGTCGATGATCTGGGCATAGATGTTGGCGTTAGTACGGGTCACGCGAAGACGCGGACGCTCGGAGGTACCCGAGACCTTGCCGCGAACACGACGCTGACGACGCTTGAGGCCTTCCAGCTTCGCCTTATGCTTGTTCATACGTAAACTCCTAAAAAGGTTGATCTTGCCAGCACCTGACGGGGTGCTGGTCTTATGCGAGTGAGTCGGTTACGACTACTTGGCGGCCTTACCCAGCTTGCGGCGGATGTGCTCGCCAACGTAGTGGATACCCTTGCCCTTGTAAGGCTCGGGAGGACGATGGCCGCGGATCTCAGCGGCGATCTGACCGACCTGCTGCTTGTTGATACCCTTGACGTTCACGTGGGTGTTGTCGGGAACCTCGAAGGTGATGCCCTCGGGAGCCTCGACGATCACGGGGTGCGAGAAGCCCAGGGAGAACTCGAGGTTCTTGCCCTTCTGCTGCACGCGGTAACCGACGCCGGCGAGCTCGAGCTTCTTCTCGAAGCCCTCGGAAACGCCAACAACCATGTTGTGGATGAGGGCGCGGGTGAGGCCGTGGCGGGCACGGGTCTCACGCTCGTCGTCGGGACGGGAAACGGTGAGGACGTTGTCCTCGACGTTGATAGCGAGCTTCTCAAAGACATCGAGCTCGAGCTGGCCCTTGGGGCCCTTGACGACAACGTTGTTGCCGTTGACTGCCACTTCGACTCCGGCGGGAATCTGGACAGGCTTATTACCGATACGAGACACGGTGATCTCCTTTCCTTCTACCTACCGAGCGAATTACCAGACGTAAGCGATGATCTCGCCGCCGACGTTGTGCTTGCGAGCATCGCGGTCGGTCATGACGCCATGGCTGGTGGAAATAATGGCGGTACCAAGGCCACCGCGGACGCGGGGCATGTCGGCAACGCCGGTGTACTTACGCAGGCCCGGCTTGGAAATGCGGCGGATGCCGTTGATGACCTTAGCCTTCTTGGGACCATACTTAAGCGTGATGTGCAGAGTCTTCTGGGGAACGGTGTCCTCGACATCGTAGCCCTCGATGTAGCCCTCCTCGTGCAGAACACGAGCGATCTCGACGAGCTTCTTGCTGCTCGGCATGGAGACCGTGGCCTTGTTCACAGAGTTAGCGTTACGGATGCGCGTAAGCATATCTGCGATCGGGTCTGTAAGGTTCATACAGATTCTCCTTCGTTCTTGATGAACACGTGCTCTTGGTTCTTCGCCGCCCTTAACGGCAAAGCCTTTTTAGCGCGTTTTCCCTGTTCCAAACTGATGCTTGAAACGCTGGTAGTGACTTACCAGCTGGCCTTCTTAACGCCGGGAAGCTCGCCCTTGAGTGCAAGCTCGCGGAAGCAGACACGGCACAGGCCGAACTTGCGGTACACAGAGTGCGGACGGCCGCAGCGCTGGCAGCGCGTGTACTCACGAGTAGAGAACTTCTGCTTGCGATTGCACTTGACGATCATCGATGTCTTAGCCACTTATATCCTCCTCACATAGAGTATTGTTCGCCCCAAGCGCCGCCCCCTTGTGGGAACGGCGCTTATAGGGCAGGTGAACCTATTTCTTGAACGGGAAACCGAAGGCGTCCAGAAGGGCCTTGGCCTCCTCATCGGTGTTGGCGGTGGTCACGAAAGTGATGTCCATACCACGCTGGTGATCGACGGAGTCGAAGTCAATCTCGGGGAAGATGAGCTGCTCGGTGACGCCCATGGAGAAGTTACCACGGCCGTCAAAGCTCTTGGCGGAGATACCGCGGAAGTCGCGGATACGGGGGATCGCGACGGAGGTCAGACGATCGAAGAACTCCCACATACGGTCGCCACGCAGGGTAACCTTGCAGCCGATCGGCATACCAGCGCGCAGGCGGAAGGTAGCGATGGACTTGCGGGCACGGGTAATCATCGGCTGCTGGCCGGTGATGGCGCGCAGGTCGCGCACGGCACCGTCGATGGCCTTGGAATCGGTAGCGGCCTCGCCGACACCCATGTTCACGACGATCTTCTCAAACTTGGGGATCATCATGACGTTCTCGTACTGGAACTTGTCCTGAAGCTGCTGCTTGACCTCATTGTTGTACTTGGTCTTCAGACGCGGCACATACTTCTCTTCTGCCATTGTTCACTCCTTCTTGGGGTTTTAAGCACGGGGCGTGGCCACGATGGGTTGTCCTCGTGCCTCCTGGCTGCATCCGCGCCGCTCATGGCATTTCGCGGTTTGGACTCGACGCAGCAGGAGCCGACAAAACAATCGGTACTATACGCGCATCGGGAGCGTATTACCAGAAAAACCTCGTCTGCCTGCACAACTCCACAACTCCCCCGCACAAATATGACCCGCATGTGCCAGGGGTAGCTAATTTGGGACGGGGCTTTTTTAGCTACCCTGCGACAAGGTAGCTAAAAAAGCCCCGTCCCAAATTAGCTACCCCTGGGATGCGAGTAGCGCTTGCGGGGGACGAGCTTGGTGCGGCGTAGGTGGATCATCTCGGCGGCGATGGAGATGGCGATCTCCTCGGGGCAGAGCGTCTCGATGTGCGCCGCGGGAATCTCGGAGGCCGCGTTGGTGTAGGTGACCTTACTCCCCTCCTCCACCAGCGAAAGCCTGGGGCAGCCCGCAATGGTGCGGCGCGATTCCTCGCCATGGTACTCGGCAACGTCACCCTCGAGGGCTTGGATGACAAACGGTTCAAAGTCGATGACGAAGTCGCCGATACGTCGATACGCCAAGACGTCGGCAACCGACTGGAACAACGGCGTCTGGGTCGCGTCCAGGTGCAGTTAGCACAGGCAGATGGCTCCGCCGCAGATCATGCCGGTATCGGAGTTCTCGCCGCCCATGGTGTAGCGGACCAGACGCGATTTACCCCCGGCCAGCAGCTCGCGAGCCTCGTCCAGCGCAAAGAGCTCGATTTTGCCGCCGCCGACCGACGTCGCCTTGTCCGAAATATAGTTGATATAGCTGGCATCGCCGCGCGGGTCGACGTCGGCGCATTTAAAGCCCTCAGTCACCTGCACGCCGTCGGCCAAAAGGCCGCGCAAGCAGCCGTCAATCTGCGTGACCATGTACGGTTTGAGCAGAGCAAAAGCGGTTCGACCGCTAAGCAGCGACGATCCGCCATCCTTGCCCTTAAGCCCCATAAGGTCGGGAAAGAGACTCGCAGGGAACAGCACCGGCGAGGCGGGTTCACCGTTTAGGGCAAGACGCACGGGCGCGACGCCGCCGTTGGCCTTAAAAGCGCTTATCCCGCACGCCCACGATGCAAAAAGGGGGCACCCCGCCGGTTGGCAAAGTGCCCCCTTTACATGGTTTACCTCAACCCGGCTTTAGGCCTGGAACCAACGGGCGGCGTTGACCTCGCCGTGCTCGCAAGAGGCGTCTGAGATGTCGGCGGTCTTATAACGCAGCGACGCTTTCGTTATTTGCGTACAAGTGGGGTTTATGGCACAGTAAGCCCAAACTAATTTTTAGGAAGGCACCCATGACCCCCGCACAGATTGAGTTCTACAAGCGCCTTGCACACGGTCTGGCGCTCCAATTTGGCCCCAACTGCGAAGTCGTCGTCCACGATCTGGAGACCGAGGACGTGGACCACTCCATCGTAGTAATCGAAAACGGCCACGTCAGCGGGCGCAAACTGGGTGACGGCCCCAGCCATATCGTGTTTGAGTCCATGCACGAGGGCACCACCGACGTGCACGACCGCGAGCCATACCTCACCAAAACCACCGATGGCAAGCTGCTCAAATCGTCGACGATCTTTATCCGCAACGACGAGGGCAAGCCCGTCGGCATTTTGGGCATCAACTTTGACATTACGCTTATGAAGGCTTTTGAGCGTTCGCTCGACGCCTTTACCGGCACCGGCGGCACGGGCTACACCGAGCCCGAGCCCATTACCAAGAACATCGGCAACCTGCTCGAGGACCTGCTGCACGAGTGCGAGCAGTTTGTGGGCAAGCCCGCGGCGCTCATGACCAAAGACGAGCGTATTCGTGCCATTGGCTACCTCGACCGTCGCGGCGCCTTCCTCATTTCAAAGTCGAGCGAGCGCGCCTGCGAGTTCTTTGGCATCTCCAAATACAGCTTCTATAGCTACCTCAACGAGGCCAAGGCGGCGGCCGGCGACAAATAGTCAGCGCGCCTGCACCCCTCCCCTTTTTGGGCGCGAGTTCTGGAAAGCATGAATCCAAGACCGAGCCGCTTGGGAAGTTCCATATAATCGATGTCATTGGTATTTCGAAAGGGTGGAACAGAATGGCGTTGAGCAAGGCATCATGCACCGATCGCGGATTGATTCCGGCAATTGGTGGACATGTGCACCGCATGTTCGATGAGGGTGAAGACAACCTGTTTTCGCTGAGCCTTGACGACGTGATGGATGATCGCCCGTGGACCGCCGACGAACTCATGGGCGGCGGGGCTCGCCCGTCAAGTCCCAATCCCGCACTTGCGCCTAAGCCCGCATCTGCGCCGACTCCTGCGCAGTCGCCTGTTTCGACGCCCGCGCCTACGCCCGCTCCCACTTCGGCGCCCACGCCCGCTCCCCGCCCCGCAAGCGACCCGTCCGAAACGGCGGCATTTCTCGCTGCAGCGACGCAGGGCAAATCGGCCGACAGCACCGTCATGTTCAGCGCCCAGCAGTTGCCTGTTCCTGCGGCACGCAAGCCTCAGGTCACAAGGCTCGATGAGCCCGCTGCCCATCAGGTGGCCTACGATTCCTGGGCTGCAGCCGATCTGGATGAGACCTCTACCGGCATGCCGGCGCTCGACGTTCCAGTTAACCCGCTTTTTGCCGCCAACACGAGCGCCGCGGACTATGAGGGCGGTGCGGCATATTCCGATTATTCCGATGGCTATGATGGCACCGGTCGCATCGAGACCGAGGATTATGGCACCGCATCGAGCGATTATCTCAACGATCCGTACGCTGCCGCGCCTGCACCGGAATATGACCCGGAGGCCGCGTCCGCACCGGCGTATACCAAAAGCACGGGCGAAGAGCTCTTCGCCGATTATTACGCCGAGGAAAAGGCACTGCGTTTCTCGGAATTTCCGCAGGCAGTCAAGGTTGCCTTTATCGCCATTATCATTGCCCTGCTCGGCGTCATTGCGTTTGAGGGATTCCAGCTGTTCCGCGGCCCCACCCAAGCGGAGTCGGAGACCCAGCAAAAAGAGGACGATAACGAGTATCTGGACATCAACACCCTCAAGGGCGACCCCAACGACGGAGACGACGAGTAGCGAGGGTTAAGTGAGGGCCGGAAGAGCCGGCGGCACGTTACGGCTCCAAAAGCCCTGCCATAAAGATGGGCAGATACAGCACGTCACCATCGCGGTGAAGATTACATTCCGCAAGTACCAGGGCGCGATCGATTCCGTAGCCCTTCGTTGTCAATGCGTTATCGAGCGCCGCGTGGGACTTAAAGCTCTTGCCCGATTTGACCTCGATGGCAAACACTTCCCCATCGAACGTCTCTTCCACAAAATCGAGCTCACCGACCTTTTTGGACGTAAAGTAGCGCAATCTAAATCCATGAGCTTTGAGCTCTTGGGCAACGAAGCCCTCAAACGCCGCCCCCATGTTCATGCCAAAGGGGCCCTCCGCCTCCCCATCAAAAACGCCTTGGGCGACCCTTTTGGAATACGACGACATGAGCATTCCGGTGTCCAGGTAAAACAGCTTGAACAGATTTCGTTGCTCCCCCAATAAAAGGGGTGCAACGGGCGCCGTTACGTTATACACAGGAAGCGCGACACCTGCCTCCGATAACCAGAGAAAATGATCTGTCACCTGCGAAAAACGTTTGACACCGTTAATCGATGACAGTTTGAATCGCTTATTTTTGGAGCCGGCCTCGCTGGGAATCAAATCATAGATATCGCGAATAACCAAGCGTAGCTCGGGCGGAGCGTACTTTGCGATGTCATCGCGATACAGGGCGTGAAGATCACGATGGATGTTTCGAACCTCGTCGACATTGCGCGTCGCCAAGAAGGAATTGACCGCGTCGGGCATGCCTCCCACCACCGCATACTGATGGAACAGATCGAGCAAGCGGTCATACAGGTAGCCAGGGAGCTCACCCTCATCCTTTAGACAGCCCCTGAGCATGTCAAACACGCTGGCGCCAACGCCATTTGCCCAGCAAAACTCCTCAAAGTCGAGCGGGTACATCTGGACCTGCTCGACATACCCCACCGGCAGGGAATCGATGCCCTCGAGCTCAACGCCAAGGAGCGATCCGGTAAGGATGTATCGAAAGTCGCCGCGCTGGACCAGGTATTTGATAAACGTCACCACGTTGGGGCATCGCTGCACCTCGTCGATAACCACGACGGTCTTGTTCGCAACCATCGGCTGCGTCGCAGCGATAGACATGCGCATAAGCAGGTCGTCCGCACTTTTCGCCGCCAAAAACGAATCGCGCACGGACGCGTCGGCGATAAGGTCGAACGTCACGATATTTTCGAACGATTCGTTTGCAAAGACATTGACCAAATATGACTTTCCTACCTGTCGGGCACCCTTGACCAAAAGAGCCTTGTTAGGCGACGAGGCAAGCCAAGATTCAAACCGTGCTTTCGCTTTTCTCTGCAGCATAAGCGCACCCCTTATTACGTGCTGTTTTAGCACTAGGATACACTTTTCCGTAGTTATTAGGTGCTCATTTCGACACTTTTTCGAGACTTTAAAGTGTGTATTACGACACTTTTCCGTAATTTTATATGGGAATTTTCGACACTTTTTCGAATTTAAGCTTAACAGCAGGCGGCGCTTAATTTCTGTCCGCGTACGCTGATAGACTCCATCGTGCCCGCAAGGAACGGGCGCGTTTTATCCAGAGTCGGGGTAGAGAGTTGGCTCCACGATCCCGACGCCAACCGGCCAAGAGGCACGGTGGCCCTGCCAACATCGATGAAAGGAGTCCGTATGGACAATTTCTCCGTGCGCAGCGAGCGCAACTTCCACAATCTGGTCGTCAAACCAAAACGAATGCATCTTCTGGACAAGCCAGACAGCTACGCCTCGGCCATAGCCAAGAGCAGCCTCTCCCACCAGATGCGCTTTACCGTGCAGAAGCTCGAGGAAGAGCTCTGCGCCGCCGGCAATCCACATGTGTTGCAAATCATGTTGCTCGGAGACGATTCGCGCGAGCCGTCCAGCTGGAAGCTCTTCGCCGACGGCGTGTGCGTTGCGGACGGATCCGGTGCCTTTGTTATGGATGCTATCGACCAGGGCATGATACAAGCCTGTAAGACATGGGGAGATCACGACGCATTTGCCGACATCGCAGAGGCAATCGTTCTAAGCAAAGCTGCATTTGATATCAAGGAGCGCGCTTGTCAGATGCTTTCATATATCGCATGGACAGTTGGTCGGTTCCACGCCCAGCACCTGATCGAGGGCATGGTCGCCGCCGGGGTAGACCCGATGCTGGAAGATCTTCTCAGCGCTCCCGCGTAGATTAATCGAGCGCTCTATCGACAAAGATGCATCTACCATAACGGCATGGGGCGTGCTCGCCTTGTACCGATCCCAACCAATCCCGTCGGCGCGACTGCAGTCTCAAACAACCACCGGCACCATCCATCCGCACACGAGAGGCGATGGGCACAGGCGAACCCCTCAACCTCGCTATACGTAAACTTCATCAGTGTTTCCACATCCCCATCAAAAGAATCCGAAAGACATCCCCCGTTAATAAAACGCTTCTGAACATCTCACTCTGCAGGCAAAGCCGCACCGGAGTGATGCGGAGGTCTGCGCGGGGTTTCACGGGTTCCCTTGACGCGGCCCAGCGGAAGTGCCACCCGGCATCCCTTCCATAACGCACGGGTAAACAAAGGGAAATAGCGCCACCCACCGTGCAAGGAAGGACGCCACCATGGATCTCACGAAAACGGCTAGAGAAATTACCCGTCTCATGCTCCCCTACCTGACCACGCAGCAGAACCGCCAGCTTAAAAAGGTTTTATCGCACTGCCTTTTCGATGAAAGCCAATTAGCCGAAAACGGCGGCGACGGTGAAAGTGAATCATTCCTGGATCTTTTTCTGTCTGCAAAACGCCTCGAAGGCTGCTCGGATAGGACCATCTCCTACTACGAAACCACCATCAATAAGATGCTTGAATCATTCGACACGCCAGCTTGCGACCTGGGAACCGAAGAGATTAGGTCCTATCTTTCCGACTATCAGCAAAAAGCCGGCGTCAGTCGCGTCACCGTCGACAATGTCCGGAGAATCATCTCAAGCTTCTACTCATGGCTCGAAGACGAGGACCATATCATCAAGAGCCCGGTAAGACGCATTAAAAGAGTCAAGGCTCCGCAGCCCATAAAGGAAACGTATAGCGATGAAGTCGTTGAAATTCTTTGTGATAACTGCGGGTCGCCCCGAAACCTTGCCCTGATCGACCTGTTGCGCTCCACGGGCATGCGCGTGGGCGAACTTGTCTCGTTGGACAGGAGCTCCATCGACACCATCAATCGTGAGTGCATCGTACATGGCAAGGGAAATAAGGACCGCATCGTCTATTTTGACGCAAAGACTAAAGTCCATATTGAGAATTACCTGTCAGCACGAACGGACAACTCGGAAGCACTCTTCGTGTCGAGCAAGGCGCCACACGAGAGGCTACAAATTGGCGGCGTCGAGGCGCTGCTTAGAAAACTGGGGCGCGAGCTTGATTTAGGAAGGGTCCACCCTCATAAGTTCAGAAGAACGCTTGCTACAAAGGCAATCGACAAAGGAATGCCCATCGAACAAGTCCAGGTGCTCCTTGGCCATAAAAAAATAGACACCACATTAAGGTACGCAATGGTCGACCAGCGCAACGTCAAAGCATCCCACCGCAGATACCTAACTTAAATTTCGATTTGTCGACCTGGGCGACGAAGTCGGCGAACT
>NZ_QRQS01000007.1:4439-10239 GCF_003475605.1 Collinsella sp. AF31-11 | reverse complement strand
TACCTAACTTAAATTTCGATTTGTCGACCTGGGCGACGAAGTCGGCGAACTCCTGTTGAAGAGAAAGGGGAGGAACGAGGACGCCTAATTGCTTGAGTTGAACTCCGCTCAGATGAGTGATCGTTGCGGTGTTTGCATGCCTAGTTAGCAAGCCTTCGTCTGCCATCATCTTGAACCACCAACAAAGGTACTCAGGGATAATGGCATTTCCGCAGCGCACTCGATGAAGGGCTTTTTGAAAATAGCAGTCTTTCATTTGCCCACGCCATATCGCGCAGCGCCCAACCTCGCCCCCTTCGCATACCAATAGGTCGCCAGGTAGAAGTGAGAACTCTTTCTGATCCGCTGGAGGAAAATCCATCGAGTTCACTTCTTGAAAGTCAAACCTAAACCATTGAACGTTCCTGTTGGTGAGGTATGGCCTCCTCCATTCGCCTGTCTGATGTTTGGAGTCGAGCATTTTTCCAAGACGTGAAGAGGCAACTTCATTCAACGCCCTAATCGGCATCAGCTTATTGTTGAAACGAAGGTCTCCGAACATCTCGACAAATTGTGATTTACAGGCGCAGGTTGTCTGAATGGGCGGCGATGCTCAGCTCAATTATCTCGGCAAATATGACGGTATAATCATAAGAGCTGTAATTATATTTTTGAGCTCATAGGTACCCGAATGATTGAAGAACCGATAAGTAAATCCGAGCTGGGAAACCACTTACTCGGAGCCTGCGACATCCTGCGTGGCCCCATCAACCAGGACGAGTACAAGAGCTACATCACGCCGTTGCTCTTCTTCAAGCGCATCTCCGACGTCTACGACGAGGAGACCGCCGAGGCTCTAGAGATGTCGGGTGGAGATGAAGACTACGCCGCCCTGCCCGAAAACCACAGCTTTGAGGTGCCGGAGGGCTGCCACTGGCAAGACGTTCGCAACACCGGCACGAACGTCGGCAAGGCAATCGTCGATGCAATGGTCGGAATCGAGCGCGCCAACCCCGACACCCTCAGCGGCCTCTTCAGTAGCTTCGACGATGCGAGCTGGACAGACAAAGGCAAGCTCTCCGACGAACGCCTGAAGGATCTCGTCGAGCACTTCTCAGCGAAGAAGTTCGGCAACAGGAACTATAGCGCCGACATGATGGGCGACGCCTACGAATACTTGATCAAGAAGTTCGCCGATATGCAGAAGAAGAACGCCGGCGAGTTCTATACCCCACGCGAGATCGTCAAGATGATGGTCTCCCTGCTTGAGCCGAAGCCCGGCGAGACCGTCTACGACCCGGCATGCGGCACGGGCGGCATGCTCATCGAGGCCGTCCGGCAAATGGACAACTCAAAACTCGCCTACGGCAAGCTCTACGGCCAGGAGAAGAACCTCAGCACGTCCGCCATAGCGCGAATGAACCTGTATCTCCACGGCGCGAAGGACTTCCGCATCACTCAGGGCGACACCCTGCGCGAGCCCGCTTTCAGAGACGGCAACACACTCAAAACCTTCGATTGCGTCCTCGCAAACCCACCCTTCTCGCTTAAAAACTGGGGCTCTGACGAGTTCTCCTCAGACCCGTGGGGCCGCAATATCTGGGGCACCCCCACGGACAAGTCGGCAGACTTCGCCTGGGTTCAGCACATGGTCTGTTCCATGGACAAAAAGAACGGTCGCTGTGCCGTGGTGCTACCCCAAGGGGCGTTGTTCCACGGCGGCAAAGAGGGCGCCATACGCAAGGAGCTGATCAAGTCTGACAAGGTCGAAGCCGTGATCGCACTCGCAAGCGGCGTCTTCTACAGCACGGGTGTCTCAGCCTGCGTGTTGTTCCTCAGGAATGACAAGCCCACCGATCATCAAGGACGCATTTGCATCATCGACGGCAGCAAAATCTTCACCGCCCAGCGCGCGCAAAATGTGATCTCAGAAAAGAACGCGCAAGAGATGCTTTCCCTCTATCGCTCCTACGAGCCTGTCATTGAGAAATGCGCCATAGCAACGCTCGCTGACATCGAACGCGAGGGATACGTGCTCTCGGCGAACAACTACGTCGAAAGAAAACGCGAGAAGGTCGAGCCGCCGACGGAGACAAGAAAACGCTTCTACGACCTCCTCCAGCAAACAAAGGAATCCGAGGAGAGGCTCCTCGATCTGCTAACGAAGGGAGGCTATGTCGATGGAGAGTAGAATCCCCCAGGAAGAGCTAAACAACCATCTATGGAACGCGGCCGTTCTGCTGCGTACCTACATCGATGCCGGGTCGTACAAGCAGTACATCTTCCCGCTGCTGTTCTTCAAGCGTCTCTCCGACGTCTACGACGAGGAGACCGCCGAAGCGTTGGAAGCCTCCGGCGGAGATGCGGAGTTCGCAGCCCTACCCGAAAACCATAGCTTCGCCATCCCCAACGGTGCCCACTGGAGCGATGTCAGAGAGTCCACGGAGAACGTCGGCAAGACCATTGTCGACGCCTTCCGCGCCATCGAGGCGGCCAATGACTCCAAGCTTCGCGGCATCTTCGGCGATGCCGCCTGGACCAACAAGAAGCGCCTGCCCGACCGCCTGCTCAAGGACCTCATCGAACACTTCAGCGCCGAGACACTTTCCATAGCCAACTGCCCCGAGGACGAGCTCGGCCAGGGCTACGAGTACCTCATCAAGAAGTTTGCGGACGATTCTGGACACACCGCTCAAGAGTTCTACACCAATCGCACGGTCGTCCATCTAATGACCGAGATCCTCCAACCCAGGCCCGGCGAGTCCATCTACGACCCCACCTGCGGCAGCGCTGGCATGCTAATCTCCGCCATCGCACACCTCAAAGAGCACGGAGAGGAGTGGCGCAACGTCCGTACGTACGGGCAGGAAATCAACCAGCTCTCCTCCGCCATCGGCCGCATGAACCTGTTCCTGCATGGCGTCAAGGACTTCGAAATCGCAAACGACGACACACTGCGGCACCCGGCCTTCCTCGAGGCGGGAAAGCTACGCACCTTCGACATGGTGCTCGCCAACCCCCCGTACTCAATCAAGCAATGGGACCGCGAAGCGTTCGCGTCGGACCCCTACGGCCGCAACTTCCTCGGCACCCCGCCGCAGGGACGAGCAGACTACGCCTTCATACAGCACATCCTCAAGAGTATGGACCCACGCACAGGCAGGTGCTCCATTCTCCTCCCCCATGGCGTACTCTTCCGCAACGAGGAATCGGAGATGCGCGAAAGGCTCGTGAGAAGCGATCTCGTTGAGGCGGTCATCGGACTCGGCGCAAACCTCTTCTTCAACTCGCCCATGGAGGCCTGCATCCTCATCTGCCGCAGCGAGAAAGCGCCGAACCGAAGCAAGAAAATACTGTTCGTAGACGCCTCTGCCGAGGTAACCCGCAAGAACGCGCAAAGCTACCTTGAGCCTCAACACATCAAGAGAATCGTCGATGCCTACCGATCTGACGAGGACATCGAAGGTTTTTCATCCCACGCATCGTTTAGTGAGCTCGAGGACAACGCCTTCTCGCTCTCCATCCCTCTGTACGTGAAGCCCTCCAATGATGAAAATGCTGACGATAGAAGCATCGAGGAGACGGTAGAAAGCTGGAGAGTCGCCTCCACAGAGGCCGCGTCCCTGCTCGATAATATTGCTGCGAAATTGCATGAAAACGATGGTGAGTAACATGACCCACGTTTGCCTGGGCGATGTGGCCCGCGAAATAAAACAGAAGGTCCCTGTGGGGCAAGAGCTGCCGACGGTCGGCCTTGAGCATCTAGACCCCGGCGAGGTCAAACTCGCCCATTGGGACGAAGGCGTCGAGACCACCTTCACTAAGGCTTTCTCAAAGGGGCAGGTGCTGTTCGGGCGTCGTAGGGCCTACCTGCGTAAAGCAGCCGTCGCCCCATTCGACGGAATCTGCTCTGGAGACATCACCGTCATCGCCCCCAAGGACAACGTCTCTCCGAGACTGCTCCCGTTCATCATCCAGAATGACGCCCTATTCGAGCACGCCGTCACCAATTCGGCAGGTTCCCTCTCGCCAAGAGTCAAGTGGCAGAGCCTTTCGCAATTTGAGTTCGAGCTCCCCAACATCGCTAAGCAAGAAGAACTTGCCGACATACTCTGGACCGCACAAGAAACGCGGTCTCACTACAGGCAGCTGCTTACAGCCTGCGACGACGTCGTCAAATCACAATTTAGCGGCCGGAGGTGCGCAGCGTGACAAGGTATAGGTTCGACCAAATAGCAGAGAACAGCACCGCGAAGAAGAAACCCGAGGACAGTGACCGCGAGCGATATGTCGGCCTCGAGCACCTAGACCCCGGTACGCTCGAAGTGACCCGCTGGGGTGCCGAGGTGACGCCGAAGGGCGACAAACTGCTCATGAAGAAAGGCGATGTCCTGTTCGGCCGCCGAAGGGCCTATCAGAAGAAGGTCGGCATAGCACCCTTCGATGGCATCTTCTCGGCTCACGGGATGGTGCTGCGCCCGAAGGCCGATGTCGTCGATCCGATGTTCTTTCCGTTTTTCATCAGCTCCGACATGTTCCTTGACGAGGCAATACGGGTCTCCGTCGGCTCTCTTTCGCCGACGGCAAACTGGAAAGATCTCCGGACCTTGGAATTTGACTTGCCCTCGCCGGGAAAACAACGCGAGCTTGCCGGCATCCTCTCGGAAGCCGAGAGCCTCAAGGGGCATTATCGTAAGCTGCTCACGACCTGCGACGACGTCGTCAAATCACAATTTGGGAGACGGAGGTGTGCGGCATGACCAAAGTCAAGCTATCCGACGTCGTTAGGCGCTGCCAAACAAAGGTTAACCGCTACGATACCGACCTCACCTATTTCGTCGCCGGAGAGCACTTTGACTCCGGCGAGATGGAGCTCAACGGTAGAGGCGAGGTTGCCGGGAGCACCATCGGGCCCATGTTCTACTACGGATTCAAGCCGGGCGACTTCCTTTTGGTGTCTAGGAACCCTCACTTGAAGAAGGCCTCTAGGGTAGAATTCGCAGGTATTTGTTCGGAGAAAACTTTCGTGCTTGAGTCGGCCGACGAGAACGTCCTCTTGAGCGAGTACCTGCCTTGGGTCCTGCAGAACGACAGTTTCTGGGACTACGCACAGAAGAATAGGCATGGCTCGACAAACTCCTTCATCAACTGGTCGACTCTCGCTGATTACGAGTTTGATCTGCCGAAGGTTGGAGATCAGGCGCGAATGTCTGAGCTGCTCTGGGCCGCGCAGGATCTTCGGCGTAATTACCGCAGTTTGCTCGTCGCCTGCGACGACGTCGTCAAATCACAATTTGTCGAAATATTTTCCAAGAAAGAGTTTCCGCTGATTCCCCTCTCACAAGCATGCACGAAAATTACTGATGGCACCCATAAAACGCCCCAATATCAAGAAGCTGGAATTGCATTCATTTCTGCGAAGAATGTCACATCAGATGGCAAGCTAGATTTCAGCGACATCAAGCATATAAGCACGGATGAATACGAGTCCATTCAAAAACGTTGTGAAACCCAAATCGGCGATGTGCTTCTTACAAAAAGTGGATCACTTGGTATGCCGGCTATTGTCGATGTCGATTTTCCAATCGGTCTATTCGAAAGTCTCGCTGTCCTCAAATACCGTCGCGACATTCTTGATGGAGTATTCCTACGAGAACAACTAAAAAGCGCAAGAGTGCAGGACCAATTTACAGGCGGCGTTAAGGGGATTGCTGTAAAACACCTCCATCTAAACGTAATTGGAAAGACGAGCATTATAGTTCCCCCGCTCGAACTCCAGAAGGAGTTCGCCGACTTCGTCGCCCAGGTCGACAAATCGAAA
>NZ_QRQS01000007.1:0-4429 GCF_003475605.1 Collinsella sp. AF31-11 | reverse complement strand
CGAACTCCAGAAGGAGTTCGCCGACTTCGTCGCCCAGGTCGACAAATCGAAATTTGCCGTACAAAAGGCCCTCGATGAGCTAAACGCCACGACGAAGAAAATCTTGAACCAGGAGTTAGGACTCGGAGATGTTTAACGAGGACAACACCATCGAGCAAATGAGCGTCGAGGCGCTTGCCAGCCTTGGCTGGAGATACGTTGCTGCCGAAGACCTCCCGCGCCGCCATGCCGACGTCATGGTCGAGCCCATGGTCAAGGACGCCCTCATCAGGCTTAACCCGGAGATCGCAGAAGACCCCGATCGCGCCGACGAGATCATCTACCGACTCAGGGCCCTCATTCAGTCCACAAGTCCGCAGAACCTGGTCTCCACCAACGAGCGGTTCAAAAAGCTCGTCATCGAGGAGAACTCATTCCCCTACGGCAAAGACGGCCGCATGGTCCCCATCCGCTTCTTTGGCACGGCGGCGGACGGCGATCTTGACAAAAACGAGTACATCGTCACCAACCAGTGGGTCTACCCCCAGGAGCAGGGCGGCAAGCGCCTCGACCTCGCCCTTCTTGTCAATGGATTTCCGCTCGCCATCGGCGAGTTCAAGACGCCGGTGCGCGATTCGATAACCTGGCTCGACGGCGCTGGCGACATCGCTAAATATGAGAAGAGCATCCCGCAGATGTTCGTCTGTAGCGCCATCAACTTCGCCAGCGAAGGAAAATGCTATCGCTACGGGTCGGTGAACATGCCTCCCGAGATGTGGGGACCCTGGCATGAGGGCGACAAGAAGAGCGAGGGCGCACTTGCCGACGTCAAGAGAAGCATGGCATCCATGCTAACCCCCACGAACGTCATGGACATCTTCCAGTTCTTCACGCTCTTCGCCACCGACAAGAAGCATCGACGCATCAAGCTGATCTGTCGTTACCAACAGTTCGAGGGCGCGAACCTCATCGTGGACCGCGTCCGCGCAGGATACCCGAAGCGTGGCCTCATTTGGCATTTCCAGGGCTCAGGAAAGTCACTGCTCATGGTATTCGCTGCCCAGAAGCTGCGCATGGTCCCCGAACTCAAGAACCCGACCGTCGTCATCGTGGATGACCGAATCGACCTCGAGACCCAGATCACGGGGACCTTCAACGCATCCGACATCCCCAACCTCGCAAGCGCCGGCAGCAAGGAGGAGCTTGAGTCCTTCTTCAAGCAGGACATGAGAAAGATCCTCATCACCACCATCTTCAAATTCAGCGAGGTTGCGGGGACGCTCAACGAGCGCGAGAACATCATCCTCATGGTCGACGAGGCGCACCGCACCCAAGAGGGCGACCTCGGCGAGAAGATGCGACTCGCCTTGCCAAACGCCTTCTTCTTCGGCTTGACCGGCACGCCCATCAACCGAACCGACAAGAACACGTTCCACACCTTCGGTGCCAAAGAGGACAAGTCCGGCTACATGAGCCGCTATTCCTTCGCCGACTCCATCCGCGACCACGCCACATTGCCGCTCCATTTTGAAACCGTTCCCGTCGAGCTCCACGTCAACCAAGAGGTCGTGAACGCCGCCTTTGACGAAATGACCCGAGACCTCAGCAAAGAGGACAAGGCGGAGCTCACCAGGCGCGTCAAGATCGAGTCCGTCATGAAGGCCCCCGACCGCATCCACAAGGTATGCGAGCACATCGCCAAGCACTTCAAGTCAAAGGTTGAGCCCGACGGCTTCAAGGCGCAGGTAGTCTGCTACGACCGAGAGTGTTGCCTGCTGTATAAGGATGAGCTCGACAAGCTCTTGGGCACTGATGCAGTCACCATCGTCATGGACACGAACAACGACAAGGAAGACCGCTACAAGGCATACCGTCGAGATCGCGATGCCGAGGAAAAGCTCCTTGACCGTTTCCGCGACCCGGACGATCCGCTCAAGATTCTCATCGTCACTGCAAAGCTGCTCACGGGGTTCGATGCGCCCATCCTGCAAACTCAGTACCTTGACAAGCCCTTGCGCGACCACACGCTGTTGCAGGCAATCTGTCGAACCAACCGCGTCTACAACGACAAGAAGACATTCGGTCTCATTGTTGACTATATCGGCCTCTTCGACAACGTCGCCAAGTCTCTGCACTTCGACGAGGCCGAGGTGCAGAAGGTTATAACCAACATCGATGAGGTAAAGGCCGAGCTACCCGGGCTTATGCATTGCTGTCTTGAGTACTTCTCGACGGTCAGAGACCGCCGCAGCGCGGATTGGGAGTCCCTTCTCGAAGCTCAACAATGCCTGCCAACGACAAAGGTGAAAGACCAGTTTGGGGCCGACTTCTCGGTCTTGAACAGAGCGTGGGAAGCCCTTTCGCCCGACCCATGTCTCAATCCCTACAAGCCCGATTTCATCTGGCTCTCGCAGGTCTACGATTCCGTGAGACCGGTAGACAATCGCGGGAAGCTCATCTGGGCAGCGCTCGGGCCCAAGACAATCGAGCTCGTGCACGAGAACATCACCGTCGAGAGAGTCCGAGACGATGACGACATCCTTGAACTCGACGAGGACATGATCGAGCACTTCATCAACGACAAGAGCAATACCGAGAAGATCACGCGTAAGCTGGAGATAGATCTCGTCGCCCGAATCCGCAGGCACGATAAGAATGGCAAGTTCCAGAAGCTCGGCGAGCGCTTGGAGGACCTGAGGGAACGTCACGAGCAAGGTCTCATCAACAGCGTCGAGTTCCTCAAGATGCTCATCGACCTCGCCAGAGAGGCTCGAGCGGCCGAAAAGGAAGTCGTGCCCGAAGAAGAGGAGGACAAGGGCAAGGCGGCCCTCACAGAACTCTTCAATGGTGTAAAGAATGGGGACACGCCTATCATCGTCGAGAACATCGTCGGCGACATCGACGAAATCGTTAAGATCACCCGATTCGACGGTTGGCAGGCAACCACAGCAGGCGTCAAAGAGGTCAAGAAGCAGCTACGCGCCATTCTTTGGATGCGCTACAAGCTCAAAGACCAGGCTCTTTTTGATAAGGCGTATTCGTATATTGAACTCTACTATTAGGCAACAGAAGACAGGTCTCTAGGGACGCTCCGCATCAACCATTTCATCGGATGCGGAGCATCCCAATTTGAACGAGCAACGTCTTGCGACGGGTAAACACTGCAACCCCCAATGGCCCGCTAACCCTTTCATAATCTGGTGGTTAAGTCTTCACTAGAAGCCATCCACACTTTGTAGTTAATTGATTCCCTCTTCACAGGCGAAAACGACAATGATGTCCGTACCCTATTTCCCCTCCGCTTTCAGCTTTAGCAGCAGGTCGCCCAGCTCGGGGCACTTGCTAGAAAGGCGCGTCTGAGCTCGCTCGCCCATCCCCCACCGTTGGCGGACTTCCTGGGCGCGCGGGCTCACGCGGTAATCCCCGTCCATCACGTGCTTGAGCAGCTTGGCGGTCACGCGCGCATCGGCTAAGGCGCTGTGGGCGTGGCCCGTCGACTCGTCGAACTCGATGCCGAACCACGTTGCCGCGTCGCCCAACGAGACGCGCCCGTGGCTGCCCATGTCCATGATCGAGGTGTAAAACGCCTGCAGGTCGGCCCAGTCCGTAGGAAATGCGGAAAGGTCGATGTGCTTTGCCTGGCACTCGGTCAAAAGCTGTCGCCGGTCCGCCCCGCTCCAACAGACCACCTGGGCGGAGTAGCGACCGATCCAATCGCTGAGCCTTTTGATCACCACATAGAGCGGATCGGCCATCGCGGTGTCCACGGCCGATATCCCCGTAAGCTCGCGGACGGGAAACGCAACGCCTTCGGTAAATTCTGTCTGCACAAACTGCGAGAACTCGCCCATAACGTTGCCGTGATAATCGAGCTTGACGGCGCCGACCTCGATAATCTCGTTGCGCAGCCCACGTCGCTGGCGCTGCTTTGGCACCGGCGCAAACTCAAAGTCCAGCACAATC
Source organism: Collinsella sp. AF31-11 (assembly GCF_003475605.1). Taxonomy (NCBI): domain Bacteria; kingdom Bacillati; phylum Actinomycetota; class Coriobacteriia; order Coriobacteriales; family Coriobacteriaceae; genus Collinsella; species Collinsella sp. AF31-11. The sequence continues at coordinate 487 of NZ_QRQS01000007.1, read as the reverse complement.
TGGCGCGCAAAGTTCGTCGTATCGATAGCCGAGATGCACGGCGTCTTTTCAGCTGACACGGTTAGGGCCTTTCTCCGTTGCCTGCCGCTTGCTACATAGGCGGCTACATTGCCGTAAGGATAGGCGCCCGTGCGGACATGAAAGCGGGGCGCAATACCATGCGCCAAGCACACGCCATGCAGACGGTGTTAGTGTCGGAAAAATTTAGCCAAATATAGTCGGCCGAGATTGACCAATCCCGGCCGACCCATTTTGGCCAACACGCCCGCATCTATGACTTTCCTATCGCATTCCTACATCCCCTCGGGCTGGATCCCCCTCACCTTCACCGCCTGGGGGACGGCCTCCACCGAGTACGTGTCGAGCCCCCTGCCGCGGTAGCTCGGGCCCCGCATCACGAACACCGACGCCTTGTCGAGCAGCCTGTCGAGGGCGGCGTGTTGGCGCCACCAGCGTAGTGGCGGCGGGGAGGCACGGTGGCCATTAT
>NZ_QRQS01000006.1:310-166825 GCF_003475605.1 Collinsella sp. AF31-11 | reverse complement strand
TGCAGACCTTTCGTCATGGCCTCCTACCTTTCTTTCGGGCCTTACTGGCCGAATGTATCAGCGCCCCTCCATATGGGACGCTGCTTGCTGACAGCTCTAGTTATATCCAATTTCCACCCGCAATTCCACCTCGCCCCCGAACGGTCAGCAAAGTACGATGAACGGTATATCGCATATGATTTCCCATGATGCACTTCAGTTTCGTAAAGCAGATTTTCCTAGGTAAACGTTATTTTTCTAAGAAATCAAGATTGAACACTCAAAGTTATCCATGATTCAAAATTGCATAGAGAAAACGGTTTTCTGCATATATATGACGCTTGTCCTCGATTCGACCTACATTCGATTATATTCAGCTTGCTATCATTCTTATTCATACATTCTCACCAGTTGAGTGAGGATATAGATCGCTTACTCAAGGCACCGGACGTAAGTGCTTCGGCTCGTCAGCGTTAGAAGTAGGTAAAGATACCGTTCGCGCGATACGCCCGTGCCATAGGTCGACTAAATTGAGACAATAGAGAACAGTGTTAGGCTACCGTCCCCTGTAGGGACTGAACGGACAGATGCATATGCCGAGCAAAATCGAAAAGAAGCAAGCCGCCGCAAAGCTGCGCAAACCGCCGCGCGACTTCTCGTATACGCAGAACCGAGAGCTCAGCTGGCTACGCTTTGATAACCGCGTGCTTGACGAGGCATTCGACGAGACCGTTCCTTTGTTCGAGCGTCTAAAGTTCGTGTCGATCTTCGAGTCCAACCTCGATGAGTTTCTCATGGTGCGCGTGGGCGGCCTGTCCGACCTGGCAGAGCTAAAAAAACAGCCTGTCGATAACAAGAGCAATATGACCGCCTCCGAACAGGTCGATGCCGTCATGGCCGAAATGCCCGGGCTCCTTACCCGTTGGGAGTCCATCTTCAAGAGCATCGAGGGCAAACTCGACGCCCTGGGCGTTCACCGCGCTCGCGTCGATTCGCTTACGCCCGAGGAGCGCACCTTTGTCACCCGCTACTTCCAGGCCTACGTGTCGCCGGTCATCTCGCCGTTGGTCATTGACCCGCGCCACCCCTTCCCCAACCTGCGCAACGGCGCACTCTATCTAGCTTGCGGACTGGACGGTGTCACGGACGAGGAAAGTCTGCTGGGCCTCATCGAGATTCCCGCCTCGATGAACCGCGTGGTCGAGATTCCCTCGCCCGCCGGCACCTACTCCCACATCTTGCTCGAGGACGTCATTCTTGCCTGCTTGGACAGCTGCTTTGGCTCCTATAAGCCGCTCGACCGCGCGCTCATCCGCGTCACCCGCAATGCCGATATCGACCCGGACGGCGAGGGCGTCGAGGAGGAAGAGGATTACCGCCAGCACATGAAGCGCATCCTCAAAAAGCGCTTGCGCCTGCAGCCGGTGGTGCTTGCCGTCTCCGGTTCGCTCGAGAAGGCGACGCTCAAGACCATCCGCAAAGCGCTCGAGCTTTCGCGCCGCTCGGTCTTTACCTGCGACATCCCGCTCAACCTGGACTACGTCTTTGGCATCGAGGGCAAAATTCCCGAGCACCTGCGCAACGAGCTGCTCTTTACGCCGTTTAAGCCGCAGCCCAACCCCACCATCGATATGACCCGCTCCATTCGCGAGCAGGTGCTGCAGGGCGACAAGTTGCTCTTTTACCCCTACGAAGCCATGAATCCATTCCTGGACTTGGTACACGAGGCCGCATACGACCCCGAGTGCATCTCGCTGCGCATCACACTCTACCGCGTGGCCAAGCAGAGTCGTCTGTGCGAGTCGTTGATTGACGCCGCCGAGAACGGCAAAGAGGTCACGGTGCTCATGGAGCTCCGCGCGCGCTTTGACGAGCAAAATAACATCGAGTGGGCAGAGCGTCTGGAAGAAGCGGGCTGCACCGTCATCTATGGCTCCGAGGGCTTTAAATGCCACTCAAAGATCTGCCAGCTCACCTATCGCGAGGGCATGGCGCTCACCCGACTCACGCTTTTGGGCACCGGTAACTTTAACGAGAAGACGGCCAAGCTCTACAGCGACTTTATGCTCATGACCGCCCATCCCGGGATCGGCGAAGACGCCAACCTGTTCTTCCGCAACCTGTCGCTGGGCAACCTGCGCGGCGACTACCGCTTTTTGGGCGTGGCGCCCGTCGGCCTTAAGCCACTCATCATGCGCGGTCTGGACCGCGAGATCCAACGCGCTCTCGCCGGCGAGCCCGCGCGCGTATTCTTTAAGCTCAACTCGCTCACCGACCGCGAGGTCATCGACAAGATCGCTGAGGCATCGTGTGCCGGTGTGCGCGTGGACATGATCATCCGCGGCATCTCGTGCCTGAAGCCCAACATTGCGGGCAAGACCGAAAACGTGCACGTACGTTCTATCGTCGGACGCTTCTTGGAGCACGCGCGCGTTTACGCCTTTGGCGTGGACTCGGACATGATCTATCTGAGCTCGGCCGACATGATGACGCGCAACACCGAGCATCGTGTAGAGATCGCCTTCCCCGTGCTCGACCCCACCTGCCGCGCGCTGGTGCACGAGTACATGGGCGTGCAGCTGCGCGACAACGTGAAGGCACGCAGCCTGACGAGCGACGGCACCTGGGTTCCCGTAGAGCGAAAAGAGGGTGAGAAGCCCTTTAACTCGCAGGAGTTCCTGTTGGAGCGCGCTTATCGCAACGCCGAGTCCGCAGCCGTGGCTTCGGAGCCCGTCGCCAAAGCAAAACCGGAATCCGCACCTGTTCTGGGCCCCAAGCCCAAGCCCCAGGCGGACGTTCCCAAGGTCCAGAAGGTCCAGGCAACCGTCATTGAACCCGACCTGGAATCCGAACCCGAGTCTGCGCCCCAGCCCCAGCCCCAGCCTCGGCCGCAGACCGTCAAGTCCGCGCCCCATGCAAGCGCCCACCGCGAGAAACCCGCCGGCCAGACCAAGGCCATCGAGCGCCATCGCCCCGGCCGCGTGCGTATGGGTCTGGGCCTGATCGGCTTAGGCCTTAAGACGCTCATTACCGGCAAGACGAAATAGACGTTTGTAGAAGCGCCCCGTATTTGAGGAATGCCTCAGGTACGGGGCGCTTTTCCCTGCTACCATGGTTGCGGACAACAACGCGAATGACAGGCAGGAATATGAAGCTCACCATAGAATCGATGACGTATGGCGCCGATGGTCTGGCGCACGCCGACAACGGCAAGGCCGTATTTGTGCAGGGCGCCGTGGCGGGCGATACCGTCGAGGTCGAAATCGTGCAGGACGGCAAGTCGTTTATGCGCGCCCGCGCCACCGAGATTCTTGAGCCGAGCCCCGATCGAATTCAGCCTCCCTGCCCCTTCGTGGACGTCTGCGGTGGCTGCTCGTGGGGCAATCTCTCGCGCACCGCTCAGCTTGCCGCCAAGGAGCAAAACCTGCGCTCCACGCTCGAGCGCATCGGCAAGTTCACCCCTGAGCAAGTCGACGAGCTGGTGCAGCCTATCCGCCACACCAAGGACGATTGGGGCTACCGCAATAAAATTGAGCTCGAACCGACCGTCGTTAACGGCCGCGTTCGTCTTGGCATGCACGGCGTCGATCCCAGCAAGATCGTGACCGTCGATTCGTGCCCGCTGTTCGAAAAGCGTTTTCCCAAGGCGCTCAAATCGGTCGTCGGCGCGCTTAACTATCTGAGCGGCAGCCACGACCTGGGCTTGGAGCGCGTGGGCATTCGCGCCTCGCGTCGCACCAAAGCGCTCGAGGTCGCGCTCTGGACGCCCACGGGCTCGTTCCCGCGCTCGCAAGTCTCGCGCGTGCTGGCAGACGCCGCACACCCCACGAGCATAGTGCGCGTTATGAGCAAGGGTGAGAAGAAGGCCCGCCGCGTCTCCAAGGTTGAGATGCTCGCCGGTGAGGGCTCCTGGACCGAGAACATCGCCGACGGCCAGATGCGCCTTTCGGCCCCGTCGTTTTTCCAGGTCAACACCAAGGGTGCCGAGATTTTGATCGAGCTTGTCATGGAGGCGCTCGACCCGCAGGAAGACGAACTTGCCGTGGACCTGTATTGCGGAGCTGGAACCTTCACCCTGCCGCTCGCCCGCCGCTGCGACTTTGTTGCCGCCGTCGAGGCCTACGGCCCGGCCGTGCGCGACTTGCGCCGTAACCTGGAGATCAACAAACTCGATAACGTCGATGTCATCGGCGGCGACGCGGTGCGCGAGTTCCCCGATCAGGACGCCGATGTCCTGGTGGTCGACCCGCCGCGTGCAGGCCTCGCCCCCGAGGCGATCGACCTTATCGCCAGCACGAGTGCTCGCGATGTCGCCTACGTGAGCTGCGACCCGGCCACCCTGGCGCGCGATCTCAAACGCTTTGTCGAAGAAGGCACCTTCTCCCCCGTAAAGATCACGCCAGTCGACCTGTTCCCGCAAACCTTCCACTGCGAAACCGTCGTCCACCTCAAGCGCAACTAGACTGTTTGCCCCAGACCACGCCCGATGATTTTTCTGGCACGGGGATAAAAATAGATTTGCTCCGAATGATTATTTAATCCCCGTCCAGAAATTGAACCGCCCCCTCATTTCTTGAACATTAGAAATGGGGGCTTCTTTATGGACGGGAGAGTCAGGCACGACGCCACGCTGAGGACTCTTGCAGCAGAGCTTTGCGACAGGGGGTGCGGGCGCGCCGAAGGCCAGCGGGAGGCCGAAGGGTGCCCGGACCCGGCCGGGGCCGGCGGCGTGCGAGGGCAAGCTCATGCGACGGAGCTGCTGCCCGGGCGCCTGAAGGACGAATTCTACAGGAGCCGGACGTGGCGGAGCTTCGAGGAGTTCAAGCGGGACCTCGAAGCCTATACCGTTCACTGGAACAAGAGGAGGCGGGTTAAGCAAAAGGGGCTGACCCCGGAGGAGTTCCGAAATCAGTCCCCATGTGCGGCATAGGCCGCTAATTGACCCGTCCAAGTATCGGGGCGCAGTTCATTTCAGCGCCGCCCGAGAAAGCTAAACGCCTTCTGGCAGGTTGTCCCGGGCCGAGGGCGGCCACCTTGATCGCCCTCGGCCCTCACCCACCTCAACTGCCCCTCAATTAAATAGAGCTGGTCGAAAAGGGCGCAGGCTAGCGGGTGCCTTCCTCATCGTCGTTGGGCCGGTAGGTGATGAACTCGATAACAAAGGCCAGGACGGCAGAGACGAGCGAGGCGATGATCGCGAAGATCATGTGGGAGATCCCGGCGCCACCAGGGGTCCCGTCGATAAAGTTGAGCAGGTTGAAGACGCCGAGGCCGCCCGAGATGTACATGAGAGCGCCAGTCATTCCCACGATGGCGCCGCCCACGGCGGAGCTCAGGCATGCCACGACGAACGCGCGCTTGTTGGGGAGGGCGATGCCGTAGATGCCCGGCTCGGTGACGCCGAAGAAGAAGGCGGAGATCATCGCGGGAAGGGCGATGCCGCGGAAGCGCTCGTCCTTGTTTCTGAGGTACATGGCAAAGATGACCGCTCCGAGCGCGAACCCGTGGCCGATGGTGGCGGCGAGCACGCTGTCGTGGCCGAGGGTGTTCAGATTCATGATGGAGATGGGGATGAGGCTCCAGTGGAAGCCAAAGATGACGAGGCACATCCACAGTCCGCCGACCAGGGCGCTGCCCAAGACGGAACCAACCACGGGGAGCTGGAAGATGAACGAGAATGCCGCGCTCAGCAGGTTGGTGATGAGGGTGGCCACCGGGCCGATGATGAGGTAGCCCAAAACGATGGAGACCGTCATCGTGGCGAGCGGGACAAGGAACATCTTGAGCGCAGCCGGCATCCAGCTCTTGAGCCAGCGCTCAAGGATAGAGCCGAACCACACCATGAGAAGGACGGGGATCACCGAGCTCACGTAGCCGGACACGGGCATGATGATGGGGATCCCGAGGGCGGTGGCGTACCACGAGAACGTGCCGGCCACGCCGAGGTCGATGCTGCCGAGCGCCTCGCCCGAGGTCAGGGCGACCATCGTCGGGTAGAGGAGCGCCACGCCGATTGCCACACCGGTGAACTCGTTCATGCGGAACTTGCGCGCGGCACTGAACGCCAGGGCGACGGGAAGGAAGTAGAAGAAGCCGTCAGCCACGGTGTAGAGCAGCGTGTAGAGGCCGTCGTTTGCAAAGTCCGGGACGAAGTAGGTGATGAGGGCAAGCAGTCCCTTCATGATGCCTGCGGCGGCAAGCGGTCCCAGGATGGGCTGGAAGATGCCAGAGATAAGGTCGATGATGACGGAGGCCACGGTCTTCTCGCCCTGGGGCTCGTCGTCGGCGCTTGCGCCGCTCGAGAAGTTGCCGGCCTCCAGGACCGCGTCGTAGACGTCCTCGACGATGTTACCCACGACCACCTGGTACTGGCCGTTGGCCTGGATGACCTGGATGACGCCCTTGAGGGCCTCGATCTTGGCCGTGTTGGCGCGGGACTCGTCCTTGAGCTTGAAGCGCACGCGCGTGATGCAGTGCGCGACGCTGGCGACGTTCTCAGCGCCGCCTACGTTCTCGAGTATGGATCTGGCCAGGTCGTCGTATTTTTCAGCCATTATTTTCTCCTTAGTGATATTGCCCGGGCGGCTAGCCCAGGTCGCCTCCGTTGGTGGCGATGGCCTGTTGATACCAGTAGAAGCTCTTCTTGCGCCTGCGCTCGAGCGTGCCGTTGCCCAGGTTGTCGCGGTCCACGTAGATGAAGCCGTAGCGCTTCTCCATCTCGCCGGAGCCCGCGCTCACGAGGTCGATCGGCCCCCAGGTGGTGTAGCCGAGCATCTCGACGCCGTCCTGCTCGATGGCATCGCGCATGGCCTCGATGTGCTCGCGCAGGTAGGCGATGCGGTAGTCGTCCTCGATCGTGCCGTCGGGAAGCACCTCGTCATAGGCGCCGAGGCCGTTCTCCACCACAAAGAGCGGCTTCTGGTAGCGGTCCCAGAGGTCGTTGATCGTGATGCGGAACCCCAGCGGGTCGATGACCCAGCCCCAGTCGCTCGTGCACACGTAGGGGTTCTCCACGCCGGCGAAGGCGTTGCCCTCGGCGACGCCGCCCACGGAGTCGGGGTCGCCCGCGGTGCAGCGCGAGGAGTAGTAGCTAAACGAGATGAAGTCGACGGTGTTCTCCGCAAGGATGCGCTCGTCCTCGGCGGTCATGCCCACGTCGATGCCCTCGCGCTCAAGCATCTTGAGCGCGTAGCCGGGGTAGTGCCCGCGTGCCTGCACGTCCACGAAGAAGAGGTCCTCCTGGTTCTTGACCTGCGCTGCGCGGACGTCCTCGGGACGACAGGAGTAGGGGTAGTAGCTTCCCGCGGCGAGCATGCAGCCTACCTTGTTCTCCGGGTCGACCTCGTGGGCGATCTTGGTGGCCCAGGCGCTCGCCACGAGCTCGTTGTGCGCGGCGCGGTACTCGGCCTCGCGGGCATTCTCCCCGGGCTCGAGGACGAGGCCGGCACCCATGAAGGGACGGTGCAAGATCATGTTCATCTCGTTGAACGTGATCCACCAATGCACGAGGCCGCGGTAGCGGTTGAAGAGCACCTTCACGAGCCGCTTGTAGAGCTCGATGAGGGCGCGGTTTCGCCAGGCGCCGTACTTCTTGACGAGGTGGATGGGGCAGTCGAAGTGCGTGATGGTCACGAGGGGCTCGATCCCGTGCTCGCGGCAGCAGCGGAACACGTCCTCGTAGAAGGCGAGCCCGGCCTCGTTGGGCTCTTCCTCGTCGCCATTGGGGAAGATGCGGCTCCAGGCGATGGAGAGGCGAAAGACCTTAAAGCCCATCTCCGCGAAGAGGGCTATGTCCTCGCGGTAGTGGTGGTAGAAGTCGATTCCCGTCTGGGCCGGGTAGTAGTACCCGGGCTCAAAGTCGAGCATGCGCCTCAGACCGCGACTTACGTCGTTGCGCTCCGACCCGTGTGGGATGACGTCGACATTGGCAAGGCCGCGGCCGTCCTCGTCATAACCTCCCTCGCATTGGTTGGCAGCGGTGGCTCCTCCCCAAAGGAACCCTTTTGGAAATGGCATAGTGCCTCCTTCTCTCTGGCGCCCCCATCTCTGCGGGGGACGCTTTATAACGTCCTTGCGACCTCACGCGCCGGGCCCGTGGCCCTTTCCCTGATGCGCGCGGGCCGCCTGTGAAGGGGTGACTAGCTGACGGCTTGTCCTGCGGCGGCGCGACGTGCCTCCCGGCCTCCAAGCAGGGAGGGGACCCGTGCCAGGCACACGCCGGCGAGGATGATGGCGACGCCCAGCCACTCGACGACGCCGAGCGGCTCGCCGAGGACGATCATGGCGATGAGCAGGCCGGCGGGGAGTTCCGCGGCGGCCATGACAGTGGAGAGGCCTGCGGGCAGGTGCGGAGAGCCCATGCCGAAGAGCAGGACCGGGCAGAGCATGCCAAAGAAGCCGGCGATGACAGCAAAGGGCAGGATGCCCTGGGCGAGGACGCCCGAGACGACGTAGTCCGGGCATACCGTGAGTGACATGACCACGGAGCCCGCGCACACGATGACGCCACGCTGCTCGGACGAGCAGGGGGCCTCGACCTTGCCGGAGAGGGTGACAAAGAGGGAGCAGGACACGGCCGCCCCCAGCGCGCAGAGCAGGGCCACGGGGTCGTACCCGGTGATGCCGGCCTTGTAGACGCCGCTGGCGAACACCGTCCCGAAGACGATGACCAGGGCGGAGGCCACTTGGAGGAGCCTTGGCGGGCGGCGCGTCATGACGGTCTGCCACACGAGCCCCAGCCACGTGAACTGGAAGAGGAGCGTGAGCGCCACCGGGGCGGGCAGCACGCTCATGGCGTAGCAGTAGAGGATTGAGGTGAGGCAGGTGAGGACTCCCAGGCCCATGAGCTTGAGGGCGAGCTTCCAGCCCACGCGCTGCCAGCGGTGCCCGAGTGCGTGCCCTGCGAGCGTGGCGAGGGCGAAGAAGAGGCAGCCGAGCCACGCTTGGCTCGCCACCACCTGTGCCGAGGTGAAGCCCGCGGCGTAGGCGAGCTTGTAGGTCGTGGCCATCGCGCCGTAGCAGGCGCCGCCCGCAAAGACCTGGAGCGCCGCCTTGGCCTGTCCCGCGCCCGTGGCTCCTGCCCCGGCGGCCTGTTGCTTGATTGTGTTTGTTCCTGCCATTAGGCTCCCTTCCGTCTGCTATCTTGCAGACGCACGTCTCGTGCGTCTGTTCCCTGCAGTCGGAAGGTGGGCTCGTGCGGTCTTCTGGCGGTGCATGTGGCACCTGCTGCCAAGACGAAAAAAGCCACGCAACCGACTGCTCGGTTGCGTGGCAAAAAGGTGGCTAGCGCCCAGAAAAGTCCACGCGTTTTTAGACTGGGACAGAGTACTACAACAGGTGAGATTCCGTCAAGAAAAACCGAGGAAAAAAGTGAGCCTCTGCCCGCCGTACCTGTGGCGGTCGTTCTCCGAACGAGGCGGTGCTGTTGGGGACTGTCTCGATCTGTAACAGTTGGGGCTAGTTTTGGTCGATGGATGTTACAGATTGAGATTGTTGAGGATGGGTGGGGGTAGCTAATTCGGACGGGGCTATTTTAAACATTGGGAAATCGAGCGTGGCAAGCGGAGGTCTTCGGGGTATAAGACGGCTAATTGTATGCCGCCTTACGAAAGGAACTCTCATGCCCAGCGTTGCCGTTCTCGCCGCCGATGGCTTTGAAACGATTGAATGCCTGACCATGGTCGACGTCATGCGTCGCGGCGGCGTGCGCGCCACGCTCGTCTCGATCATGCCCACGCGCGAGGTCGTGAGCTCGCTGCAGATTCCCGTGACTTGCGATACCCTCTTTGACGAGATCAACTTTGACGAGTACGACTGCGTCGTGCTGCCCGGCGGCCTGCCCGGTGCCACCAACCTGCGCGCCGACCAGCGCGTCTGCGACGTAGTCTGCGATTTCGCCGCGACCAAGCACGTTGCCGCCATCTGCGCCGCCCCGTTTATCCTGGGCGAGCTTGGTCTACTCGAGGGGCGCCGCGCCACATGCTTCCCTGGCTTTGAGAAAAGCTTCCCCGAAGGCGCCTATACCGGCGAGAAGGTTACGCAAGACGGCAACATCATCACCGCCAGCGGCATGGCGCAGTCACTCCCCTTTGCCCTTGAGCTGCTGCGCACGCTCGCCGGCGACAAGGCCGTCGAGAAGGTTGCCGAGGGCATTCAGCTATGATTTTGGCTTCGCAATCATCGCGCCGCATCGAGTTGATGCGCGAAGCGGGCTATGACATTCGCGTGATTCCAGCAGATATCGACGAGACGCCTTTTGATGGCGAAGCTCCGCTTACGCTCGTCGAGCGCCTGGCACGCGCCAAAGCCGCTGCCGTCGCCGCTGAACACGCCGAGCCCAACGAGCTGACCGTCGCTGCCGATACTATCGTCACGTTTGACGGTAGAATTTTGGGCAAGCCCGCAAATGAGGACGAGGCGCGCACCATGCTCCGCGAGCTTTCGGGCCGCACGCACCAGGTGGCGACCGGCGTCTGCATCGTCAAGGCCGGCGACGCCACGGCTCCGCACGCCGCCGAGAGCCTGTCCTTTGTCGATGTGACCGACGTGACGTTCTACGAGCTCAACGACGAACAGATCGAGCACTACGTCGCCTCGGGTGAGCCCATGGACAAGGCCGGCGCCTACGGCATTCAGGGCACAGGAGGACGCATGCTCGTGCATGATATATCGGGCGACTTCTATAACGTGGTGGGCCTACCCATCGCTCGCGTCGCGCGCGCGATTAAAAAACTCTCGTAATTGCACCTGGCGCTGGGTATCCCCCAGCGCCTACAATTTTGGCGTACCGTACGGATCCCGACCGGGCACATGGCGCGGCGGAAAACCGATAGGAGTTAAACATGGATACACTGCTCGAGGCCATTGACGTCTGCGATGTCGATGGCTTTTGCTATGGCAACTATACGGACGAGGAGGCCGGCACCGGTTGCACCGTAATCGTGGCACCCGAGGGCGCCACCGGCGGCGTTGACGTTCGCGGCGGTGCTCCAGCATCGCGCGAAACCGACCTGCTGCGACCCGAGAACACCGTCGACAAGGTCCACGCCGTCTGCCTTTCGGGCGGATCGGCCTTTGGTCTGGAGGCCGCAAGCGGCGTCGCCCGCGAGCTCGAGAGCCGCGGCATCGGCCTTCCCGTCGGCCCCACGCAGGTGCCTATCGTGTGCTCCAGCTGCATCTTCGACCTCGCCTTTGGCGATCCCACCGTGCGCCCCGACATAGAGGCCGGCATCGCCGCCGTGCGCGAGGCACTCGACAACACCCCCACCACACTCGAGCAGGGCAATGTGGGCGCCGGCACCGGCGCTACCGTAGGTAAGCTCATGGGCCCCGCCACCTGCATGAAGGCCGGCCTTGGCACTGCCGCCGTGGCGCTCGGTCCCGTTAAGGTAGGCGCCGTGGTTTCGGTCAACGCCTGCGGCAACGTCGTCGACCCGACCACGGGCGAGTGGGTGGCAGGCATGCGCGCAGCAGCCGATAGCGACCAGATCATCGATATGGAGCTCGCCGCTTTTGCCGCCGCCGGCTCTATGCAGATGCCGCTCGACCGCACCAACACCACTATCAGTTGCATCGTCACCAACGTGGAGCTCACCAAGGCCCAGGCCACCAAGGTCTCCCAGATGGCAGCAGACGCCTACGCGCACGCCATTCGCCCCACGCATACCACCAACGACGGCGACACCATCTACACCCTCGCCAGTGGCAAACTGGGCGCCCAGGCAAGCGCCGCCATTCCCCTAGACCTGCTGGGCATGCTCGCCGTAAGGACGCTGGAAACCGCCATCGCAAACGGAGCCAAAACCGCCAAAACCTCCCACGGCATCCCCGGCGCCGCAAAGTAAACTAGCTCGTCCGGTTGCCCGGTGGGGCTTGGTTATGTTTGCTGCTCTACAGTCCTGGCTCGCACGAAGAGCACATTAAGTGCTCTTCGGCTCGTGCGGAACTCGCGACAAACATAACCAAGCCCCACCGGGCAACCTACTCAACCAGATCCCTTTCAGCCCAGGCCCCTGTGTACCGCGCGTCCAAGATCTTCAAATTCAGCCGTCTGACATAAAGCGAGACATAGCAGAGGACCCCTGGTCCTTAACTTGATACGAGTTCCGCACGCAAAGGAGGCGCCAGTGGCGCCTCCGTCTTGCGCAGGACTGTCCGAAGTAGCAAGTTAAGGACCAGGGGTCCCCGTTACCCGAGCGTTTCTGCCCTAGTTGAATTTGAAGATCTTTGAGGCAAGACGGTATAGGCCGAGTGTGGTTTTGTCCCCGGCCCGTCCGCGCAGGTTGGTAAAGAAGCCGACCACGCCGTAGCGCGCACGACGATACATGCGCTCGTCGTAGGACTTCAAATCGCCCCACAGCGTCTTCAGGCGCTCATCGGCGCAATCCTCATCGGAAAGCTTGGTAAGCACCGAGCAAATCGCCATCATCATGGTGAAGTAGCCCATCATGTACGAGCGCAGGCGCGACGACTCGACATCGCTGTACAGGTGGAACGATTCCATCATGATGCGCGTAACGCGGAACTGCTGGTCCAGGCGTTTAACCATCGTCGCCTCGTTAACGCTCTGGCCCTCGCGACCGATAAAGTAGCGGTAGAGGTCGATGTCGGCGTAATAGATAGTCTTGCAACGCGGCAGCGGCACGTAGGCGTAGATGTTGTCCACATAGAACGTGTGCGGCGGCATGGGAAGGTTGGACTCGCGCAGTACATCCGTGCGATAGCACAGGCTGTGCATGAGTAGGTTCTGGTCCAGGCGGAAATGACCGATCTGGTCCCAGGTAAAGATCTTTTTGCGCGGCAGGGCAAACTTGTAACCGATAGCGGTATGCGTGCCCTCGTAAACCTTCTCGTACACGTAGTTCGAGATAAACAGGTCCACGCGCTGGTCGCGCTCCTCAAAGCCGCGCAGGATCGAAAGCATGGTCGAAAGGGCTGCGCCGTCGAGCCAGTCGTCCGAGTCGACAACCTTGTAATAGGTGCCCTGTGCCTCGCGCAGGCCCGAAAGGACGGCGATACCGTGGCCGCCGTTCTCCTGATGCACCGCGCGGATAATACCGGGGTAACGCGCCTCCCACTCGTCGGCCTTAGCGGCCGTCTCGTCCTTGGAACCGTCATCGACGATGATGATCTCGATATCGGTGGCGTAATTGCTCCCCTCCAGAATAGAGGTGATGCAATGGTCCATGTCCTTGGCGGCGTTATACGAGGGAATACCGAATGTAATAACTTTATGCATGGCAGGCGATAATCTCATCCGATAGGTCGAGGGCGGAGTTGGTCACAGCATCCATATCGTAGTAGCGATACTCGGCCAGGCGACCAACTGGGTGGAAGTTCGTCAGGTTCTGGACGCGCTCAAGATAGCGCTCGTAGAGCTCACGGTTCTCGGGCTCCAGGATGGCGTAATACGGTGTCTCGCCCGAGCCGGGCGTATAGGCCTTGGAGTACTCCTTCATGATGGTGGTCTTGCCGGGCAGGACCTGACCGGTCATGTTCTTGAACTCGGTAATGCGCGTATAGTCCTCGCTCGTGGTGTAGTTGACGGTGCCCACGGGCTGGAACTGATCCAGATCGAGCGTCTCGAACTTCATGTCGAGTGTGCGGTACGGCAGCGCGCCCAGGTCGAGGTTGAACAGCTCGTCGAGCGGACCGGTGTAGACGATCTCACCACCATAGACCTTGCCGTCGATCTTGACGGTGGTCTCGTTGATTTCAAAGAGGTCACGGGCGTCTACGTCACAGAACACGTCGATCAGATCGTGATCGAGCATATGCTCGAACAGCGCGGTATAGCCGTCCTGCGGCATGCCCTGGAAAGGAGCCTGCGGGAAGTAGCGGTCATCGTCGCCCACAAAGACGGGAACGCGGCCGGTGATCGAGGGATCGATCTGGTCGGGTGTCTGGCCCCACTGCTTCATGGTGTAATGCAAAAAGACGTTCTCGTAGACGTAATCAGCGACCTCGGCCAAGTCGGGGTCGTTCTTCTTACGCAGCTCCATAATGGGCACCTTGACATCCTTGCCAAAGGTCTCCACGAGCTTCTGATACAGTTCCTCGCCGCGCTCGTCACCAAAGGCGAGTTTGAGACTCGCATGGTTGAAGGGCACGGGCATAAGGGTGCCGTTGATGTTGGCGAGCACCTTGTGCTGATAATCCGTCCACTTGGTAAAGCGCGACAGGAAATTGTGCACGCGCTCGTTAAAGGTGTGATAGATATGCGGACCGTACTCGTGGATCAGGATTCCGGCCTCGTCAGTGCAGTCATAGGCATTGCCCGCAATGTGGCTACGGCGCTCCAAAACGGCAACACGATAGCCGATGGTCTCGGCAAGACGGCGGGCGCAAACGGCACCGGCATATCCAGCACCGACGACAATCATGTCGTACGCGCCGGCGTTAAAGCCTTCAGGCAGGCCTGAGGTAATCTGCATCGATACTCCTTGTCAAAAGCCACGGGCTCGTTAGCTGGGCTTTTCTCGAACATTCTTCGAGACATATTTATCAGAGCGATTATAGCGCTAATGCGTCCTATAATGAGCTTGCCACACAAGGAAAGCTCAAGCACCGCGGCGTACAAATTTGAAAGGTAAACCCGCTAGCAGCGGGTTTATTCGTGAACAGCCGGGCGCCTGGAGCTTAGTGAAACGCTTGTAAGGAGTAACATGAGCGATTTCCTTAACCGTATGAAGTCTGCCGCCAAGGCCGACCTTAAGACGATCGTCCTGCCCGAGGGCGAGGATCCGCGCACCATCGTCGCGGCCACCAAGATTATCGAGGAGGGCCTGGCAAAGATCGTCATCCTGGGCAACCCCGACGAGATCAACGTTCCCGGCGCCACCGTCATCGATCCGCGCAATGCCGAGAAGCACGAGGAGTACGCGCAGAAGTTTGCCGAGCTCCGTGCCAAGAAGGGTGTCACCATCGAGCAGGCTCGCGCCCAGGTGATGGACGCCACCTACTTTGGCACCATGATGGTCAAGATGGGCGACGCCGACGGCTTGGTCTCCGGCGCCTGCCACTCCACCGCCGACACCCTGCGCCCCGCGCTGCAGATCCTCAAGACCGCCCCGGGCACCAAGCTGGTCTCGGCCTTCTTCGTGATGTGCACCGACACCCCGCAGTTCGGCACCGACGGTACGCTGATCTTCGCCGACTGCGGCCTCAACATCAACCCGTCCTCCGACGAGCTCTCCGAGATCGCCATCGCCTCCGCTCACTCCTGGTCCACTTTTATGGGCAGCGTCGAGCCGCACGTGGCCATGCTCTCCTACTCCACCATGGGCTCCGCCGGCGGCGAGGTCGCCAAGAAGGTCCAAGAGGCCGTGAAGTTCTGCAAGGAGAAGGCCCCCGAGCTCGCCATCGATGGCGACCTTCAGCTTGACGCCGCCATCGTTCCCACCGTCGCCCAGCTCAAGGCTCCCGGCTCCTCCGTTGCCGGCAAGGCCAACGTGCTTGTGTTCCCCGACCTCGAGGCCGGCAACATCGGCTACAAACTGGTCCAGCGCTTCGCCGGCGCCGACGCTTACGGCCCTATCCTGCAGGGCATTGCCAAGCCGGTTAACGACCTTTCGCGCGGCTGCTCTGCCGACGACATCGTGGGTGTCGTGGCCATCACCGCCGTCCAGGCTCAGATGGCTGAGTAGCGGACGTATCCCACCGAAGGCCGCAAAGCTTGGGTCGTCGTCCTTCTGCCAACAAAAAGGCCTCCGGAGCCGTTTGCTCTGGAGGCCTTTCATTCAATTGCAAATGAGCGCTAGTTGTTCGCGGTCAGGCGCTCGACGTCGTGGGCGATCATGTATTCCTCGTCGGTGGGGATGACCATGACCGTGACGGAAGAGCCGGCGGCGCTGATGACCTGCGGGCCGTTGCCCACGGCCTCGCGGTTCTTGTTGTTGTCGATACGCACGCCCAGCCACTCAAAGCAGTCGCAGAAGGCCTTGCGGATCGACCAGTCATTCTCGCCGATGCCGGCGGTAAAGGTAATGGTGTCCACGCCCGCCATGGAGGCGATCATGGAACCGGCCTGCTGCATGGCCTTATAGGCGAACATATCGAAGGCGAGCAGGCAGCGCTCGTCACCCTCGGAGGCGCGCGTACGGATGTCGCGGGCGTCGTTGGAGATGCCCGAGATGGCAAGCAGACCGGACTGCTTGTTCATCATGTCATCGACTTCCTGGTAGGTGTAGCCGCCCTCGCGCTGGAGGTAGCACACGGTGGCCGGGTCGATAGAACCGCAACGGGTGCCCATCATCAGACCGTCAAGCGGCGTGAGGCCCATCGTGGTATCGCGGCACACACCGTCCTCGATGGCGGCAAGCGAGGCGCCGTTGCCCAGATGGCACGAAAGCAGACGGTGGCAGCGCGCACCCAGGATCTCCTTGGCCATCATCCACTCGTAACGGTGGCTCGTACCGTGCGCGCCATATTTGCGCACGTGGTACTTGTCGCACACGTCCTTGGGCAGGGCGTAGGTGTAGGCGACCTCGGGCATGGTCATGTGGAACGAGGTGTCGAAGACGGCCACATTGGGCAGCTCCGGATACTTCTCGCGGCAATATTCGATTGCCGCGGCCTCGCCGTAATTGTGCAGCGGGGCGAGCGGGGCCACCTCAAGGATCTTAGCCATGACCTCATCGTCGACGACCGCGGAATCATCGAAATGCCAGCCACCCTGAACGATACGGTGGCCGATGCCATCGATCGTAAAGTCGGTCTTCTCGAGCTCCTCGAGTACGCGCGCAATGGCCGAGCGATGATCGGGGAAGGGAACCTCTTCGGTCTGCTTGGCGCCACCGTTCTCGGCGTGACCAAAGCTGCCCATGTCCGAGCCGATACGCTCGCAGTTGCCCTTGGCGAAAACCTCGCGGGTATCGGTATCCAAGAGCTGATATTTAAGGCTTGAGCTGCCGGCGTTAACAACAAGTACGTTCATGAGACTCCTTTGCAGTGCAATACGGTCGGCATGCCCCTTAAGGCGGCCGTATGTTAATAAGAAGTTATCATATCTTGATAAATAGCTATCATGCATATCGCCCAACGAGCACAAAAGAGGGGCCAAACGGCATGTTGCTGTCCAGCCCCTCCCCTCTTGCAACTACTTGGCGTTGACGATGCGCTCGACGTCGGAAGCGATCATGAACTCCTCGTCCGTGGGGATGACAAAAATCTTGACCTTGGAATCCTTGGCGGACAGGCACCAAGCGCCGTCGCCGCGCAGGGCATTGCGGGCATGATCCATCTTGACGCCCATAAAAGCCAGACGATCGGCCACGCCGGCGCGAACGGCCGGAGCGTGCTCACCGATGCCGGCGGTAAAGACCAGGGTGTCCATGCCACACATGGAGGTGGCCATCTCGGCGGCCTTGGCGGCAATCTTGTAGACGAACATATCGAAGGCGAGCTGAGCCTCGGGGTCGCCAGCGGCGGCGAGCTCCTCGACGTTACGGCAGTCGTTGGTCTTGCCGCCAGTCACGGCCATGAGGCCGGACTTCTTGTTCATCATCTCGTCGACCTCGTCAAAAGTGTAGCCACCCTCGCGCTGCAGGTAGCACACGGTAGCCGGGTCGATGGAACCGCAGCGGGTACCCATCATGACGCCGTCGAGCGGCGTCAAGCCCATGGTGGTGTCCATGCACTTGCCGTCTTCGATGGCGCACAGAGAAGCGCCGGAGCCAATGTGGCACACGACGACCTTGCGGGCCTCGCCGTTGGTCATCTCGGCGACCTTCTTGGAGATGTAACGGTAGCTGGTGCCGTGAGCGCCATACTTGCGGATGTGCAGCTTGTCGCAGACGTCCTTGGGCAGGGCGTAGGTGCGGGCGACCTCGGGCATGTTGAAGTGGAAAGCGGTGTCGTAAACCGTGACGTTGGGCAGGTCGGGATACTGCTCCAGGCAGTACTCGATAACATTAGCCTCGGGGTTGTTGTGCAGCGGGGCGAGCGGGGCAACCTCGCGGATCTTGGCGAGAACGTCCTCGTCGACGAGGGAGGAATCGCCAAAGTACCAGCCGCCCTGAACGATGCGGTGGCCGATGCCCTCAATCTTGACGCCGTTGGCCTCGAGGTCCTTCAGGACGACCTCGATGGCGACCTTGTGGTCGGGGAACTCGATGTTCTCGGTCACCTTCTTGGAGCCGTTGGCAGCGTGGGTGAAGGTGCCGCCGGTAAAGCAGACGCGCTCGCAGGAGCCCTTCGCGGACACCTTATGGGACTTGGTATCGATGACCTGATACTTAAGGGTCGAAGATCCCGCGTTGACGACCAGAACGTTCATGTGTCTCCCTACTAACAGGCGGTGTGGCGCCGCCAGGTTACATACGCATCAATAATAAACCCAAACGCCCTCGCGCTCGGGTTTATTGCGTTGATATATAAGTTATCGGTGCCTAAATACTCATGGCCTTTGACTTGTAAGACAAAATAGCGCGGGGATATACACCAGGGAAGAAATCCCGAGCGCAACAAGCAATACGACTCGAATGCCCGCAACGCTACTCAGCACAGAGTTGAGCAGATAGAAAAGAACAGCACCCACCGCCACCATCTGGCTTTGAACCGAAATCAGTGAACAGCGCATCGATGAATCGGCAGCATTTTGGAAAACTGAGTATTTGATTGGGGCAAACAACGAATACGCAACCGTCTGCAGCACATAGAACACGGGCAGCAAATTAGCCGGAGCAAGGGGGATCAAAAACAAAGCTGTCAATACTAAGCGAATGATGCCGCAAATACGCGCAAAACGGCCCTTGTCGACATGAGCAATCACATTGGGCACAATAAGCCCCATGGAGGCCGAGGCAAGGAGCTGGACCGCAATGGTCACACCCGAAGCGACGGCATTCATTCCGCGACCCGCAAGCAGCAGTGAGAAAAAGTCTTCCAGGGCGACAAAAGCAAATGCCTGAGAACAGTCCATGATGAACGCTGAACGAAGAATGCCATTACACGCAATAGCGGCACCGATCATCTTCGGGCTAATTCCACGCTCAGGTGCCCCCGCAGTGCCCCCTCTTCGCATCTCAGGAATGCAGACAACGACAACCAACGTCAACACCATTGCGATGATATCTGCCGAAAGACCAATGAGATATGCACCGACAGACGAAATGAAACCGCCCACGCAAGCGGAGATGGCATAAGAGGCATAGAAAACAAATCGCTCAACGACATTAAGTCTTACGAGCTGGTCCTGAGAGACGCTGTCAATGTAAATCGCTTCTATGGATCCGCTCAGACATGCAACGGCAAAACCTTTGAGAGCGAACGCACCGATTAAAAGCAGAGGGGAACGGACGAGAAGCAGGGCGGCGTAGTATCCAAGCATCCCCACGCCGCCAACGAGACCGCTTGTCTTTCGTCCAAACCTATCAGCAATATAGCCAGTGGGAACTTCGAGGATGAACTTACTCACTTGATATGCAATCATCATGCTAGAAATCGCCACCATCGAGAATCCGACGAATTCAAGGTAAACCGTCAGAAAATACAAAATGGTGCTGAAGTTCGACAGAAAAACGAACGTCATATAAAGCAAAACCGTACGGTTTTTCATGCTCCGCCCTCCAAGAGTCAGCAATCTAAATCGGAATCTTGGAAAAGCATGAGGGCAAAGCTGTCAGCTATGCGTTGCAGGGCGTCAACATTCACTTGACGACACGAGGCCAAATGGCCTCACGAAGCGAGATGACGCAATAGGTGAAGAAATACCGTCTGGTGTCGATCGGTCCAGGCATTTTGTCGATAGCAAAAGTAGATGGGCAAGGCTACGTCATGTGAGACTTCAATGGAGCACTCGCTCACTTCCGATCCATCCGATGCGAGAGAAGAGCCAGAAAAACCCAATATCAATCCCCCGGCTTGAAGAAACTCAGCCTGCGCCCTGTTTTCGTATTCGACATCTCGGAAGCGAAAATTGACGAGCTGGGCTTCAGGGCATTGGTTAATCGCATTGAGACAGGGTGACAAATTAATGGGAACAGCGAGCCTGCCGCCCAGTAACTCACGAATGGTCATAGCGTCAACAGATTGATGACCCGCTGGGTATGAAAGAACCTTGAGCTCCTTTTCACCCAAGTATTTAGAAGAAAGGACGCTGTCCCGTGGTTCCTCAAACGAGATAGCCGCGTCCGAAATGCCAAGCACAAGTGATTCAAAGCATGTTGCCGTTGGCTGATGCCACACATCAAGATGAATCTGAGGGTGCGAGCGTTCAAACGAGTCGTACCAGTTTTCGGCAAAAAGGCGCCCCCGTCCATGAAGGCAGGGGGCGTAAAGACGGAAGTGGCCGTCGGGCGAGACGCCGTCGTCCCTCGATTGAGCGTACTTTTTGAGATCGTCGACTTGCGCCAGGATCACGCGTGCACGACGCGCAAATTCTCTGCCCGCCGGAGACAAAACAGCCTCCCCCGCCGATCGGTCGAGCAAAACAATCTGATACTCAGATTCCAACTTCTTGGTTGCCGACGAAACGGCTTGCGGACTCACATGAACGGCGCGAGCTGCTTTGCGCACGCCGCCATAGTTCGCTACCGCTTGAAGGTATTCGAGTTGAGAAAGCTGCATAGATTACTCCAAAGGCAGCCAAGTCGACGGGCTACGCGCCCTCAGATGAGGTTCTCGCCCAGGTTTTTGCCGCCGAGGACGTGCATGTGGAAGTGCATGACGGTCTGGCCGGCGTTGACACCCTTGTTGGAAATGACGCGGAAACCGTCCTCCAGACCCTTGGCCTTGGCGACCTCCTGGATGGCGTGAGCCATGGCGCCCATGGTCTCGGCGGGCACGTTGTCGGCGATATCGCTGTAGTGCTTTTTGGGGATCGCGAGCGTATGGACCGGCGCCTGGGGGTTGAGATCGTCAAAAGCGATGACCTGGTCGTCCTCATAGACAACGGTCGAGGGGATCTCGTGGTTGGCAATTTTGCAGAAAATGCAATCACACATGGTTGGTTCCTTTCTCACAGACCAAGGTAGTCTTTTTGGGACGGGGCTTTTTTGACTACTTTTTCGCAAACGCAAACGCTCGGCGAGCCGTCGCGCAAGGGTAGTCAAAAAAGCCCCGTCCCAAAAAGACTACCCCAAAGCAGGCTGTAAGTTGGCTAGAACGAGAGGTTGTCGTCGGTGTTGGCGGCTTCGCCGTCGGCGAGCGCGTCGTTGCCGTCAACGTCCTTAAGGAGCACCGAGACCTTCTGCTCGGCATCGGACAGGCGGGTACGCAGGCTCTTGAGGAGCTCGACGCCGCGGGTGTAGCTCTCGAGCGACTCCTCGAGCTCCATATCGCCCGACTCCAGGCTGCGGATGATGAGCTCCAGCTCCTGCGAGGCCTGCTTGTACGTAAGCTGCTCGACCGGGGTCTTCTCTGCCATATCTGTTTCCTTTCCTAAGGGTCTATCACTGTGAAACGCGGTCTACTCGACCGCGTTGACGGTTGCCGACACGTTACCGTCCGACATGCGCACGCGGATGGCGTCGCCGGGCTTAAAGGTCTTGGCGCTCGTAGCCACACCGTCTTCGCTGTAGGCGATGGAGTAACCGCGGGCAAGCACCTTGAGCGGCGACAGGGCATCGAGCGAAGCCGCTGCACGGCCCAGGTCGGACGCTGGCTTGCTGAGCATCGTGCGCCCCTGATGCTCTAGGCGAGAACTCGCGAGCGTGAGCGCATGGCGCTTGCCATCAAGCCCTGAGGTGCTTGCGATCAAGCGCTCGGGCAGACGCTCGAAGTTGGAACGAAAGGACCCGACCGAACGCGTTATGGCGCCAGACAGACGATCGGCCGTCAGGGCAAGCTCGGACTCGCGACGCTCAACCATAAACGTTGGATCGTTAAGACACGGGCGGCACGCGGCTGCATCGAGCGCGTCGCCCAGACGAGCCGTATAGGTGTCCCAGGCACGACGGCCGCGTTGGTCGAGCATTTCCAGATCGACCTGATCCGACCCGATCATCGAAGCCATCGCGGCGCCCAGACGCTGATGGCGCGCCTCGAGCACGTCGGCCAACTCCGTCATAGCCGGCGCCACCGATTCTGCCGCTGCCGTTGGCGTGGAGGCGCGGCGGTCGCTCACCATATCGCAAATCGAGGTATCGGGCTCATGGCCAATGCCGGTCACCACGGGCACGGGACAAGCCGCCACCGCGCGGGCGAGCTCCTCATCGTTAAAGGTCATGAGGTCCTCGAAGGAACCGCCGCCACGCACGAGCAAAATGCAATCGGGCGCCGGCGTAATGGCAGCGGCGCGGCGCAAGCCTTCAATAAGCTCTGCCGGCGCACCCTCGCCCTGGACCTTTGCGCCCACGCAGACAAGCTCGACAAGCGGGTTGCGACGGCGCAGCGTACGCTTGACGTCATCGATTACGGCGCCCGAAAGCGAGGTGACGACCGCCACGCGCGAGCAAAACACCGGGATGCGACGCTTGCGCGTCTCGTCCATCAGGCCCTCGCGGCGTAGCTTTTCGGCCAGCTGCGCCACTTGTTGACGCAGCAGACCCTCCCCCGCCAGCGAGAACGAGCGGGCGACGAAGCTCATGCGACCCGTAGGCTTGTAGAGATTGAAGCTGCCCTTAAAGCTTACCTGCATGCCGTCGCGCAAGTCGAAAGTGCGCTTAAGGTAGGCGCCCTTCCAGATGATACAGTCGACGGCCGCCGAGTCGTCCTTGATCTGAAAGTAGCAGTGGCCGCTTCGAGCGTTGGGACCACGGAAACCCGTGACCTCGCCTAAAACGCTCAGCTGCGGAATGGCATCGAGCGCGCCGGCGGCGATCTCCACCGCCTGGCTCACGCTGAGCTCCTTGCGCTCCTGATCGTCCGAACCGTCGAACTCGGCGGAAACGGCATTGCCGGTTAGATTCCAGCCTGCCACGCAGCCTCCTTCCGTTATCGTGCACAAGGGCTTCGGCCCTGCGCAAATTCAAATCCAACACATAGTACAGCGCCGCGGGGACACAAATCCCCACGGCGCCCAGCGACCCAATTTGTTATCGGTTGGAGTTTCTGTTGTAGCGAGCCATAAGGTAGAGCAGCTGAATAATCGAGGTGAGCGCCGCCGCCACGTAGGTGAGCGCGGCTGCCGTCAGCACCTTCTTGGCACCGTTGACCTGCTTGGAACTCATGCCCGACTGCTCGATATACGTCACGGCACGGCGACTGGCATCGATCTCGACCGGCAGCGTAACCAGCTGGAACAGCACGCTAAACGAGAAGAAGACCAGCGCGAGGGTCGTGAGCCCCGCGATGTTCATGAACAGGCCCATGAGCAGCACGATCGTCCAGGTGTTCTGGGTAAAGTTGACGACGGGGACCAAAGCGGTGCGTACCTTCATCATGGCATAACCACTTTGACGCTGGGCGGCATGGCCCGCCTCGTGGCAGGCGACGGCAACGCTTGCGACCGACCCGCCCGAACGGTTGGCATCCGAGAGATACAGGTTGTTATCCAGCGGGTTGTAATGATCGGTAAGCTCGCCGGCAACGCCCTTTATGCCCACGGCGCTACAACCGTTGGCATCGAGCATGCGACGAGCGACCGTGGCGCCCGTATCGCCATCCGAGCGCACCTTAGACCACGTCTTGTACGTCGAGTTGATATAGCTCTGCGCGGCAAGGCCAAGCACTGTGCAGACAAGAACAACCAGCAGGTACAGCGGGTCGATGCCAAAGCCGTATCCATAGTAATAAGGCATGCGAATTCCTCCGAATCGAGTTACACGTTGGAGGCATTCTACCCACTCAAGCGGCTAGGCTTCCTTATAGCAATTCAATTTTGCCATCTTTGACCGTCAACCCCATATTGCCCGAGAGCAAATCGTCCAGACGCGAACCCACGAGCTCAAAACGCCAACCTTCGCGCAGGGGGCTCTGCTCGGGATGCTCGATGTAGTCGGCCAGGTCATCGCGCGAGGCAATGACCGAGGTCGCCACGCCCGAACGCTCGGCAACCAAGCGAATAAGCGCATACATAAGGTCGGTCACGCTCTCCAACTCCGGCGAAATCTGGCGATGCCCGCGCACCATGAGCGGCAGGCGATCGTGCGGGCAGCTCGCGCCACGCTTGATGGCCATCAATGCACCGTCCACGTCGCGCTCCCCCAGCTGGTCGGTGCCGCGGATGCTGCGGAACTCCTCAACGCGCACGGGATTGCGTTTAACCAGGGCCAGCAACGTGTCGTCGGACATGACCCATTTGCGCGGGATGTTGCGGCGCTCGGCGCGATCCTCGCGCCAAGCGGCAAGCTCGCGCGCAATGCCCAGCTGATGGCGGCTGCAGGAGTTGATGCGCTTGACCTTGCGGAATGCCTCGTGACGATCGGCGCGATAATGCGACTCGTCGGCCAGCGGACGCAACTCGTCGAGCACCCAGTCCACCCGGCCCAGCTCGCGCAGGCGACTCATCATCTCGGTATAGGCGACGATCAGATACTTGACGTCATCGATCGCGTACTCGATCTGTTTGTCGGTCAGCGGGCGGCGCGACCAATCGGTCAGTGACTCGGTCTTGGGCAATGAGACACCGCAAAACGTCTGCACGAGCGCGCCGTAGGAAATCTGCTGGCGCTCGCCCAAAAAGGCGGCGGCCACCTGCGTGTCAAAAATGGGACGCGGCAGCACGCCCACGGTATGGAGCATAACCTCCATATCCTGCGAGCAGGCGTGAAACACCTTGGTCACGCTCTCGTCGGCCATAAGCTCTGCCAGCGGCGATAGGTCGTCGATCACCAGAGGATCGACCGCGACGCTCTCGGCAGGGGTGGCAATCTGGACCAGGCACAGGCGCGGATGAAACGTGCGCTCGCGCAAAAACTCGGTGTCGACGGCGATCGCGTCGAACTTGCGGGCGCGCTGGCAAAAGTCGAGCAGAGCCTGATGTGTGGAAATGTACATATCAACCCATCGAATAAGGTTAGGCCCGAAAAACACGGGTAGGATATCGGCATTGCCCTACAACTATACTCGGTTAGTCACAGAACGGGAACGTAAGTATGCGCTGCCTTATCATCCACAACCCGGCATCGGGCCCCAGCTCAGATGAAATCTACGCATTCACGCACGCCCTTGCACAGGGCGGCGACGAGGTCGTGATGCGCTTTATCGGCGATGGCATGGAGCCCGAGGACGCCGTGGCAGACGTTCGCGAGTTCGACCGCGTGGTCGTCTCGGGCGGCGACGGCACCGTCTCCAATGTGCTCGACCAGATGCGCGGCTGCGGCGTTCCCACGCTCGTTTTCCCCTCCGGCACGGCCTGCCTATTCTTTAACAACATCGGCAATGCCCCCGAGGCAGCGGCGCTCGCCAAGGCATGCCGCGCCGGCCGCACGGTCAAAGTCGACATGGGCGAGCTCTTTTGGCTCGACGAGAACGGCAACGAAAAGCGCCATGGCTTTATCATCATCGCCGGCTCGGGCTTTGACGCTGAGATTATGATGAAGGCCGCCCCCACTAAAAACGACATCGGCGAGATCGCCTACTTCCTGTCGGCGCTCGCCACACCCAACCCCACGGTGGCGCACTTTACCATTGAGCATGACGGCATTGTCGAGGAGCTCGACGGCATCTGCTGCATGGCAGGCAACACGTCTGTCATCCAAAACGACATCAACCTGTTCCCCAACTGCCGCATGAACGACGGCATGGTCGACATCGCGGTCATCGAGCCCGTACGCACGGTACAGCTGCTTCCCACGGTAATCACCGCCGCGCTCGACCCCGCCGGCAAGGTGCTTGGCCGTCCGCAGTTCAAGATCATCCAGACCAAAGAAGCCAAGATCACCTGCACGCCGTCGCTGGGCATGCAGTTCGATGGCGAGATCATCTCCAGCAACTCGGGCGTCTTTGGTGCCCGCGCGCTTCCGCAATGCCTCGACCTCATCGTCGACGAATTCTCCCCGCTCGGAAAATAGGAGGACCCCATGAACGACAATCCCCTGCTCGGCTTTATCGTCATTGTTCTGGCCATGCTCGTCGGCTATGCGATTAACGTGATCCACCGTCGGAAGAAGTAAAACCACATTAGTATGATATTCATCCAGTTATCGACTCTCCCGCTGTTTATGCAAATTCTAAACAGCGGGAGAGTTTTCTTTTGAGTATTGTCTGGCGCTTTATTCCACTGCAGTAAATGCAGGGTGCCTTTATTTAACTAAAGCTACAAAATGAGTATTCTTATCCGCTCATCGCATATTTTATGACGCTCATCGAGTATTTCACCGAATCTAGTGAATACTTTTTAGACTTCCGATAGGCTAATAGATGTATTTATTAGCTGAAATCCTGCACGGTTCCGCGGGGTTTCAACGGTTGGGAGGGATCATGAGGTTTACTCATCCCGTCAACACGCTCAAGAAGCTTGGCTGCGGCCTTGCATTCGGAGCTGCGGCCATTATGGCCATGCCGACCTCGGCACTCGCTTGCACCCAGATCTACATGGGCAGCAAACTCACGGCGGACGGCAACACGTACTACGGCCGCGCAGAGGACTTTAGCACACGCTATATCAAGCACTTTGGCATTGAGCCTGCGCACAAGGACGGTAGCAAGTACACCTCGCTCGAATCCGGCTTTGAGTACAAGTCCACGGGCCCCACGTATCGCTACACCTTCGTTCGCGACAACCCCTCTCAGTGGGAAGATCGCTATGACGCTTATTCCGAGGCTGGCATCAACGAGAAGGGCGTCTCCTGCTCTGCCACGCTGAGCACCTCCTACAACGAGAAGGCCGAGGAGGCCGACCCCCTCACCGAGGAGACCGGCATCGGTGAATACAACTACGCCAGCGTCATCCTGGGCGAGAGCGCCACGGCCCGCGAGGGCGTCGAGCTCCTCGGAAGTCTGGTCGACGAGCAGGGCATCTGCACCAACGACCAGATCATCATCGCCGACAACAACGAGACCTGGCTGTTCGCCGGACTTTCTGGCCATCAGTGGATTGCCATGAAGCTCACCGACGACATCGCCTCGGTCAACCCCAACATCGGCAACCTTAACTACAAGGTTAACCTCGACGACACCGAGAACTGCCTCCACTCCAAGGACATTCAGACCATGCCCGAAGAAAAGGGCTTTGCCAAGTACTTCGATGACGGCCAGTTCGACGTTGCCCAGACCTACGGTGAGGAAATTAGCGAGCAGGCCATGCATTCTTGGTCGCGCTATATCCAGGGCCGCGATTACTTCATGGCTCCGCTTGCCGAGGGCACCGACTACGAGATCGTTAAGGACGAGCGCGAAGATGCTCGCGCCACGACCGGCGCCCTGGTCCACGAGATGCAGCCGCTGTTCTTCCAGCCCGGCAAGTCCGACTGGAACACCTTTGAGATGATCCGCAGCTTTGCTACTCGTGGCGAGAATGTCGCCGGCCTCAACGCCAACACCGACGGCGCCTATGCCATTGGTTCCAACCGCAACACCGAGATCCACACCTTCCAGATCCGTCAGGGCATGGACCCCGAGATCGCGACCATTCAGTGGGAGATGCTCTCCAACGCCGAATTCTCCGTCGCCATCCCCTTCTACTCCGCACTGCTCACCGAGGTCAGCCCCTACTTCAGCGATCAGGATGTCTCCTTTGATCACTGCGAAGAGGAAGACGTCGTGAACAACGAGGAGCCCAAGAACTCCATCAACTACGTCCTCATGGACATCAACACACTCGCCTATGAGAACCGCGTCCACTGCGCCACCGGCGTCCGCGCCTATCTCGACGCCCTGCAGAAGGAACTCATCGAGCAGAACCTGACCGTCGACGATGCCATGCAGGCCACCGAGGACACCGAGGCCCGCACCGCCCTGGCCAACAAGGCCGGCAAGGCTGCCACCAAGAACACCTACCTCAAGTGCAAGGCTATGCTCGAGGAGATGCGTGACTACCTCAAGGAGGAGGATTTCTCCGAGGAGTTCGTCCCGAGTGACTACGATGCCGACAACGACTGCCTGGTCGAGTCCATCACCTACGCCGACGAGGCCCTCTCCGATGAGGATGTAGCCGAGCCCGAGGTCAAAGAGGAAGAGGCCACCGAGGAGAAGTCCGAGGGCAACAACATGGCTGCCATGGCAGTTGGCGCCGTCGTCATCATCGGTGTCTGCGCCTACGTGATCTATCGTCGCAAGAAGGCCTAAGGCCCTCATGTCCTAGCTGAGCGGGCAAGGCAGCGATGGCAGCCTCGTTCGCTCAGCCCGCTCTTTTGACCGGCGGGAAACCCGCCTGAAATCTTTTTAAAAAAGATTTCCCCGCACACACTTCGCTGTGCTATAGTGCAGCGCAACAGCAACTAGGTGCGACCGCGCCACGACATCACGAAAGGAGCCACCAACATGAAGAACACGATGAACTCTCTCAACAACTGGTGGTGGCGTGATGCGAATTCGATCGGTCGACAGTGAGTCCCTCACGCCTGTTTTTGCGCTCTAGGTGATTGGAAGGCCTCCGGTTTCGACCGGGGGCCTTTTTCTATCTCGAGCCCGATCGCATTCGCATCACGCGCCTCCGCTTTTCTCTTGCACTCCCATTCCGAAAGGATTTTCACCATGTCTCAGAACACCACCGCCGCCCAGCCCCGCACCGCCCAGACCGCCGACCGCGGCAAGCTCGATGTCCGCGCCCTCGTCCTGCTCGCCATCCTGCTCGCCGCCGGCTTCATCCTCAACTTCACCGTCGGCAAGGCAATCTCGGGCATCTCGGGCGGCATGATCAGCCCCGAGTTCATCATCTCGGCCTTCTGCCTCACCATCCTGGTCGTTCGCCCCAACATCGGCCAGGCGCTCGTCATTGGCCTCATCTCGGCTGCCGTGATCCAGATCACCACCACCTCGCCGTTCGTCGATTTTGCCGCCGAGGGCATCGCCGCCATGCTCATGGCCGTCATCGTCAACGCTGCCGCCAAGGACGGACAGGTCAAGTCTGCCGTCGCCATCGTCGCAACGTTCGTGACCACCTTTGTCTCGGGCGTCATCTTCATGGTCATCAAGATGGCCATGCTCGGCGTGGTGGGCGAGCTCGCCGCCGCTATGCTGCCCGTCGTCGCCATGACCGCCGTCTTTAACGCCATTCTGGTCGGTGCCCTCTACTTGCCC
Organism: Collinsella sp. AF31-11; assembly: GCF_003475605.1. Taxonomy (NCBI): domain Bacteria; kingdom Bacillati; phylum Actinomycetota; class Coriobacteriia; order Coriobacteriales; family Coriobacteriaceae; genus Collinsella; species Collinsella sp. AF31-11. The sequence goes on along the minus strand of NZ_QRQS01000006.1, from coordinate 137,785 downwards.
ATCCAGAAGGCCCTTAGGCTCCATTAACCCGCTCGGCTTTACGAGCCACCCCATCTTGGCGTTCATTTGTCGCTCGCGTACCCAAGTACGCTGCGCTCCTCTTTCGCGCCAACCTGGGGCCCCTCGTAAAGCCGTCTCCGCACTCCACCAACAAAGACTGTCCCAAACAACTAGCTCTTGGGGACGTTCTTAAACGACTAGTCATGTAAGAACGTCCCCAATGACTATGAAAGGTATCCATGGAAACGATCATCAACGTCGACGATGTCTCGTTCTCCTATGGCACGCAGACCGAGCAGGCGCTCAGCCACATCTCGCTCAGCGTGAACAAGGGAGATTTCATCGGCATCATCGGGCCCTCGGGCGCCGGCAAGTCCACGCTTGCCGCCTGCCTGTCAGGTGCCGTGCCCCACCACTACACCGGCGCGTTCTTTGGGTCCGTCATGGTTGACGGCCATGACACCTGCGAGGTCTCGCTGACCGACGTGTCACAGATCGTCGGCAGCGTGCTGCAGGATATCGACACGCAGATGGTCGCCTCGGTCGTCGAGGACGAGATGCTCTTTGGACTCGAGAACTTTGGCGTTCCCCACGACCTGATCGAGCAGCGCGTGAGCGAAACGCTCGAGACCGTCGGCATCAGCGACCTGCGCGACCGCGAGATCGCAACCCTCTCGGGCGGACAGAAGCAAAAGGTAGCCATCGCCGCCATCCTCGCCATGCGTCCGCGCGTCTTGGTTCTCGACGAGCCCACCGCGGCACTCGACCCCGCCAGCTCCACATTGGTCTTCGAGACGCTGCGTGAGGCAAACCGCGTACTTGGAATCACCATCGTCGTCGTTGAGCAAAAGGTCGCTCTGCTCTCGGAGTACTGCAACCGCGTGTTCGTGCTCAACCATGGCGAAATTGCGCTGCAGGGCGAGCCACACGAGGTCTTCGCGCATACCGACGAGCTCCGTGCCATCGGCGTCGACTGCCCTCGCGTCACGCGTATCTTCAATAGCCTCGAGGCCGATGGCCTGGTAAGCGGTACCCCCTGCTTGGATGTCGATGAGGCTGAGCGCCTGATTTCGGGCATCGTCGACCCCGCACACGCGGCCATCGAAGCCCAGGCGCCCACCGGTTCCCCGCACGCACCGTCGTTGCGCCCGCACGCCAAGGACGCCGAGCCCGTGCTCACCTTCGATCATGTTGAGTTTGCCTATCCCAATGGCGGCGCCGCCGTCCACGACCTCAACCTGACCCTCTATCCCGGCGAGCTCGTGGGCATCGTCGGCCAGAACGGTGCCGGCAAGACCACGCTCACCAAGCTGCTCACAGGCCTGCTTAAGCCCGCCTCGGGCAGCGTGCGCGTCACGGGACTGGATACCGCAGCCGTTCCCACGAGCCGTATCGCCCGCGAAGTTGCAACCCTCTTCCAAAACCCTGACCGTCAGATCTGCAAGGACACTGTGCTCGACGAGGTCGCCTTTGGCTTGGAGCTTGGCGGCATGGACCGCGCCGAGGCTCTGCGTCGTGCTCAACTCGTCATCGACCGCTTTGGCCTGCCTGCCGATGAGGCGCCTTTCTCGCTTTCGCGCGGTCAGCGCCAGATGGTGGCACTCGCCTCTGTCGTGGTCGTAGAGCCCAAGATCGTCGTGCTCGACGAGCCCACGAGCGGCCTTGATTACCGCGAGTGCATGACCGTCATGGAAACGGTGCGCACCATGGCCGAGCGCGGTTGCGCCGTTATCATGGTCTGCCACGATATGGAAGTCGTTTCGGATTTTGCCGAGCGCATCGTGGTGATGGCAAACGGCCGCATCCTCGACCGCGGCCGCACGCACGAGCTATTCTCGAACATCGATCTCATGCGGCGTGTCTACGTGGAGCCTCCCCAGGTTATTGAACTCTCGCGCCGTCTGGCATCTTCCGTCTCGCCCGCTTTTGCGCAGGTGAGCGAGGTCACCGATGTCGTTCGAATTACCAAGGAGATGGTCCACCGTGGTTAACGTCATCGACTACATGCCGGGCGATACGCTGCTGCATCGCCTGAACCCCGTTGTCAAGCTGGGCCTCGCCGCCGCCATCATCGTCGGCATCTTCTTATCCGACACCTATGTGGCGCTGCTGGGCTTTTTGGCACTCACCCTTGCTCTGGGTGCCTATGCCGGCGTCGTCAACCGTCTGTTCTCGCTACTCAAGTTGCTGATTCCGCTCGCGCTTATCATGCTGGTGCTCCAGCTGGCCTTTATGCGCGATGGCAACGTGGTGTGGGGCCTTATCACCGACACGGGCCTCATCACAGGATCGAAGGCCTGTCTGCGCCTGCTGGGCGTGGCGTTACCACTCATCCTCATGCTCATGGTGACCAAGCTCAACGACCTTGCCAACGCCTGCGTCGAGGTGCTGCACGTGCCGTATCGCTATGCCTTCACCTTTACCACGGCGCTGCGCTTTGTGCCGGTGTTTGGTCAGGAGATGAACGCCATCATGGAGGCGCAGACCGCACGCGGCGTCGAGTACGACACCAAGAACCCCATCAAGAAGCTTAAGCTCATGCTGCCACTGTGCGTGCCACTGCTCATCTCGAGCGTGGGCAAAACCGATGCCACGGCCTTGGCGGCAGAACAGCGCGGCTTCTATCTGCGTACGCGCGCCAGCTCGTACAAGCGCTACCCCATCAAGGGCCTGGACATCGCCGTGCTCATCGCCAGCATCGCCCTCATCGCCATCGGCTTCCTGTTCTAGTTCACCACTGACAGCAACCGCCCAACGCAAAAGGCCTCGGCTCGCACCAAACGAGCCGAGGCCTTTACTGTTTCAACAGATAAAACCTACCAAAATAAACCTGTCCCTTTTTGGCAGGTCGGAAGCTACAGGCGATAGAGTGCGCCGCTGCGGATGATGGATTCGCGCACCAGGACATCCATGGCGTCGAGGGTAATCTCGGGCATCTCTCGGTACTTCTGCAGCACCGATAGCTCGGTGCAGGCCAGAATGACGCGGTCGCAGCCGCTACGGGCGAACTCCCACATCACGCGATCGAACTTATCCATATCGGGCTCACGTCCGGCCTTCACATCATCGTAGATAAGCGACATCACATCGTTCTGACGTTTCTCGCTGGGATAGACAACCTCGACACCTGCCGCCTCGCACTCGCGCCCGTAGACGCCGGCACCCACGGTGCCGTCGGTTCCCATAATGCCAATCTTGCGAACCGGCTCGGCCGGCATGCTCAGATTGGGATCGAACTCGCACTCCCCCATCACCGCACCCGCAAGGGCATAGCGAACCGACTCGCGCGGCATGTGAATGATCGGCACCCTGGTAAACGACTGGATCTGGTCGTAGAAGTAGTGTGACGTGTTGCAGGGAATGGCAATGTGCGCACAGCCCAGCGACTCGAGTGCTTGGGCACACTCTTTCATGGTCGCCAGCAGCTTGGCATGCTCGCCGGTCTTAATGGCCAGCGTGCGGTCGGGCATGGTCGACTTGGAGAGCACCACCATGTCGATATGTTCTTGATCGCAGGCAGCAGCCGTATGACGCACCACCTGGTCGTAGTAATACGACGTGGCCTCGGCGCCCATGCCGCCGATAACTCCCAGCTTTTCCATCGCCGCCTCCTTGGTGACGCTTGCGCAATTGCGCGTATCATACCCGCGCCCGCCCGATGTAAACCGGACGGGCGCCGCACTCATCTACTTGTAATACGTCTTGAACAGCTTAAAGTGGCGCAGCTTGGTGTGCCACATGCGCAGCCAGCGGTTAAAGACAAAGTCGCCCTTCATAAACGAAGGGTCGGCGCCCTTGCCTTCCTTGTCCAGGCGATGCACCTTCGCGCGCAACTCGGGATCCTTGACGTACTTGTCGACGACGCCCACTGGAACGACCATCCACAGGGCCTCGTCCTGCGCCGTCACAAACTCCGGCTCAAACGGGCGGTTGAACACATACTCGTCCACCACATACTTGGCAACGTTAAAGCCGCTGTTGGTGACGTAGTAGTTGCTGCGACCCTGGCGCGTGTTGAAATCGAAGAACTTAAACGAGCCGTCGCGCTCGTCGTACTTAACGTCAAAGTTGGAATAGCCCACAAAGTGAAGGTCCTCGAGCAACTTGCGCACGCCACCCATAAGCTCGTCATTGGGCTCGGTGATGATGCAGGCGTGATTACCGACGCCATGGGGCTGATGCTCCTCGAGCAGCACGTGGCCCAGGCACATCATGCGGACCTTGCCGTTGCGGTCGGAATAGCTGGTGAGCACGCGCATGTACTCGTCGTTGCCGGGCACGCGATCCTGCAAGATCAGGTCGTCGGTGTAGCCGCTGGCATACGAGTCGCGAATGACCTGTTCCAGCTCAGCACGGTCGGCAATCTCATAGGCCTTTTTCTGGCCCTCGAACTCGTGCTGCCACCACATGATGCCGTCGGAAGGCTTCAGGATCATCGGGTAAGGAAAATCGATCTGGTCGAGCACTTCGGCAGGTGCCTCGCCTTGGGCATTCAGCATCGCCATGGTGAAGGTAAAGGTATGCGGATAGGGCACGCCATGCTTCTCGCACAGCTCGTAGAAGATCTCCTTCTTCTGACACTGCTCAAGCATGCTATAGGGAGCGTAAGGCGCGACGATGTTATCCGCCAACTCATGGGCATCCTTGGCCTGAGCCACGAGGGCAACATAGTTATCTCCACAGCCCACAAGGACAATCGTCTTATCGGCATGCGCTTGGGCAATGCCGTTGACGGTCCTGAGCATCACGGGCATGGTATCGATATCCACGTTGGGCGTGTAGTCGATAATCTGACTGCGGTACGCGGGACCCGTCTGATACTTGCCAAAGACCAGACTCTTGACCTGGTACTCCTCGTAGAAGGCGCGCGCCACCGAATAGGCGTTGATGTCGCCACCGAGCAGCACGGGGATAAACTCACGCTCTGTAAACTGCAATGCCATGGATACTTCCTATCATCAACTGCCCATACGCTGAGCGGTCTTTATGCAACCTGTTTATTCTAACGTGTCGGGCCGTCTCCTCCTAAAGCTCCACCGTATCTATGGCAATCAACGCAATTATCTAGTATGAAAGCCACGCTCACCGCGATAGGGCCCTGTAGTTGCAAAACCCCACGTTAAGAGAGCTTTCACAGCCCAAAACTCGCCCACAAACAGGTCCTCGTAACGTTAAAGTTGAACTCTATGGTTTCTCAACAATTCGATATAACTGCAGGTCAAAGCCAAAGCCTCAAGTTCAACTTGACCCTTTAGAACCTTTAAGGTTCAAGTTGAGGTCGAAAGCAGTAGTAGAATACCTTTCGAACCATAACCTACGATTGATTGCAGAGGGACTGGATGCAGCATTCGAACCATCGCACCGCAGCGCTCATCGCGTCGAAGCCGGCTCGTATCATCACGAGCGCCGCGCTCGCCGTTGCACTGACGGCCTCGCCGATGCTCTCCCCCGTCGCGGCATATGCCGCCTCGCAGGCAACGCAGGATCAGCTATCCGCCGCCCAGCAGAAAATCGAAGCCGCCACGAGCGCCTACAACGAGGCCCGCACCAAGCTCGAGGATCTGCAGAAGCAAATCGACACCAACGAGGCAAGCATCGAGGAGATCGAAGCCGAGCTTCCCGATCAGCAGGCCAAGGCAAGCTCCGCCATGCGCGACCTGTACAAGTACCAGAAGGGCACCAACCCCATCGTGAGCTTCCTGGTCAACGCGCAGAGCCTGGGCGAGTTCATCACGACCTGCAAGTACACCAACCAGATCACGAGCTCGAGCGTCGATGAGATCGATGAGCTCAACAAGATGCAGACCGAGCTCGAGCAGAACAAGACTGAGCTCGAGCAGGCCAAGTCCCAGCTCGAGGCCGAGCAGAAAACCGCCGAGGATGCACTGGCGCAGGCCCAGCAGCTTCGCAGCGAAGCCCAGGCAAAGGCCGAGCAGGAGAACGCCGCCGAGCTGGCCAAGCTCGAGGCCGACAAGGCTGCTGCCGCCGAGAAGCTCGCGGGCACTGGCGTGAGCGGCAACAACTCCAACAGCCAGGCAAATAACTCCAACACCACCATCGATACCACGGTGAACAACCCCAATACCGGCAACTCCGATTACGACTCGTTTATCAACGAGTGGACCAGCCGTATCGACAACTACCTCGCCGGCTCCCCCCTGGCAGGCCAGGGCTACAACTTTGCCGTGGCCGCCTGGAACACCGGTGTTGACCCTCGCTGGTCCCCCGCCATCGCCTGCATCGAGAGCAGCAAGGGCCTCTATTGCGCTAATTCCTACAACGCCTGGGGCTGGAGCGCCGTTGGCGGCGGTTGGCGCAGCTTTGGCAGCTGGGGCGAGGGCATCTCAGCCCACGTTGCCTATCTTGGTCGCAACTACGGCTCCACGCTTACCCCGGATGCCGCCAAAAAGTACTGCCCGCCCACGTGGCAGGACTGGTACAACAAGGTTGCCGGCCAGATGAACCGCATCTAGCTATAGCTGCAAAGGGCCCCAATCGGGGCCCTTTTTCTTTGAGCAGTACGCCACATTAGGTAACAATGCCAGTCGCATTGCCGATGGCAACAACCACGATCATGATGGCGACTATAATCCCCAACGCTTTGAGCCACAGGGTGACAAACCCACGACCCCGATAGCGATCGAGCACGGGAAAGCGACGCCGAAGCCTGCGGCGGTCGAGCATGCCAAACGCAATGAGCACCACCACGCCATCGACCATAAGAAAATACTCAAGGGCCAAAAACCACGTTGGATAGCTACGGTTGGCTCCCGTGGGCTGGAACACGGCAAAATGGCTTCCGACGAGCAGCAGCAAGGTTGCTGCATAGATAAAGCCGTTCCATATACGCCCGATGAGCTCCGGGATCCGCGAAAGCAGGCCCTTGTGGCAAGGGGCCACCGTCGAGACATCTTGGGACTGTCGCGCGGTGGATGCCGCCGTTTGCGGAGCAGTCTGCGTCGCTGAAGGCTCCGTCTCGCCAATCGAGCCAGGCCCAGGCAGGCACAGCTCATATGCCGCGCGCGCAGCGTGCCCGAGCGCCTCCGCGCTTGCAAAGCGCTTGGCCGGATCGAGCGCCATCGCCATGCAGACAACATCGGCAAGCGGGACGGGGACGTCGAGGGCCTCGCATTGCTCGCGCATGCCTTGCCCGGGCTTGGGATCGACCCCCGTCAAGCAAAAGAACAGGAGTGCGCCGAGCGCATAGACATCGCTGCGCACGCTCGTCTGCCCAAAACCATACTGCTCGGGTGGCGCATAGGGTCGCGTTCCAAACTTCACCGTGTCGGCATCGGCTCCGTCACGCCATACCCGCGCAATCCCCAAATCGATAATCACCAGCGACGTAAAGGTCATACCGGCATCTGCCGAATACCTCACGCCCGACACGATAATATTCGAAGGCTTCAGATCGCGATGAATCACTGGCACCGAATGTTCTCCGGCTGCCGCAAAACCGGCGTGGAGCTCAGCGGCTGCATCGCAAAGAGCGCCAAACAGCTCGCAAGCATAACCGGGTGTCGTACCCAGACGCCTCACCAGAGCCTCGAGTGTCTCGCCTTCGATATATTCCATGACCACGCAAAGCTCGTCGCCCACGCGGCGGCAATCGACAATCCGGGGCAAGTGCTCATAGCGTCGTCCGGCGCGCTGGGCCGCAAACAGACGCTCATATACCCCGCCAATCTGGGCCGATGCGTCGATACGCTTACGAACAAAGGGGCCGAGAGACCCTCCGCCAGAGCCCTCAAAGTACACGAGCTCGGTCGTCTCGACATCCGAGCGCTTGAGCACCCGGTCTACGCGATAGCTATCATCGCGCTCGAGTGACGCCAGGTGGCCGGCGAGCGCGGCGGTCAGCTCCTCATCGGAATATGTTGGGCTCTGAGTATCCATAGCGTCCATAATAACGCAGGGCACGGGCGCCCCATGACGCCCATGCCCTGCATGTTTGAAATATCGTGAGGTGCTCTTCCGCCGGCAGACAGCCGCTAGCTCACCGTCTCCTCGCCAAAGCGGTATAGCTCCTCGTTTACCTTTTGCAAGCTGCAGCCGCGATCGATGCAGAAAATGATGATCGCATCACGGCGGTCCTTGCAGTTGAGGACGTTGGCGCCCGCCGCCGTCAAGGCGCGGTTGGCCTCTTTGAGCGTCAGCGCCATGGCAAAGGCAATCTGCAGCACCTTATTGCGACTCGGATGCCGCGTGCCGGTAAAAATCTGATAGCCAAACGTCTCGTTGAGGTCGGCCATACGGACCACGCGCGAACGCTCCAGTCCCTTTTCCTGCAGCAGCTGCTTTAGGTAATCAGAAAGCGATGGGGCGGCAAAGTCGTGTTCCCTTATGTAGCCATCGATACTTGGCGCATCGAGAAGCTCGTCGAGCAGCTCCTCGGTCAGTTTTTTATCGGGCACGCGGCTTCGCCTCCCCAGCTCGCACAGTAATCATGTTATTAATTCTAGTTAAAAGCCGCTCACATCAGAACGCTCCCAGCTGGCAACCTGGTCGGGAGATACCGTACTCAACGCTTCGAACTTCCAGGTGCCGCCCGCTTTTAGATGGTTAGTGTTCGCAAGAGCCGTTCCCACCTGATTGCCGTCCGCGTCATACAGAACATACTCAATCTGAATGTAGCTTTGCTCTTTATCCGTATTATTGGTCAACGTGCCGGTGATCTTATATGCGAACTGATTAGACGTATCCCCTGCCTCATCCGAAACCGTATAGGGCTCTTGTGCCTCTTTTTGTTCCTCGACCTGCTGGGTCTGCTCAGCAGATTTTGCCGCATCACCCGTAGAAGAACCAGACGAGTTGCCACCCATAGAACCTACGGCCCCGACAACAACGAGCACCACGATGACGCCCAAAATGATCTTGCCGATCGGTTTCTTTCCCTCTTTTGCCATTATGCATCCTTCCAACTATCCGGCCACCGTGCCGGCACACAGCACATCGTAGAAAGGATTGAACTTGGATTCATTAGCTGAGAGCTAAGGCTGCGGTAAACGGCCAATGCAGTTATCCAAACGCCGAGCAAACGCACTTTACGCGACCGTCTGCTGGCAGTGCATCAACCCACCGTGACGGATTCCCCGGTAAAGGTGCTCACAACCAACAGGATAAAGAAGGCCAAATAGCTGATGCTCAGCAGGTAGGCGATGACCAAAAAGGCAATCCATTCTACATTGGTCTTACCGTCGGCGCGGCGCTGTTCACGACTGCGATAAAGCCAAATCGTCACGCCGATGGCAGTGATAAACAGTACGAGTGCCGCCGCAGCCAGCCCAGCAAGCACAAACATCACGCCAATGCTCACAGCGATGACCGGAAGCAGCAGCAAACCGCGCCCGCATCCACCCGGACTATATACGGCAGACTGTCGGCGTCGCCTCATCGTCACTCCATCACAAGCAGTCGTTTGTAGACATTGAGGCCTTTGAGCAGGATTTCCTCGTCAAAGAGCATGGTATCGGTATGCAGGGCGCTTGTGGCATAGGCAGGACAGCCATCCGAATCGATCGGATTGCCTTGGCCCTCCGGCACACCCGCGCCCAGCAAGAAGAACACGCCTGGCAGATGGCGCTGATAGAAGGCGAAGTCCTCGGCAATTAACAGCGGTTCATCCACGAGTTGCAGCTCGGGCAAAGCAGGTGCGACGCTGGCAAACAGCTCGGGGTCGTTGTCGACCGGCGGATACCCTTCAGCAAAGTCGAGATCGTACGTACAGCCCGTAGCGGCGCACGCCTCATCGAGCACGCGGCGCACGCCCTCTCGCGCACGGTCGAACATATTGTCCGTAAACACGCGCAGGCTGCCGGCCACGTGGGCCTCCCCCGCCACGGCGTTGCAGACGGTGCCGGCCTGCAGCAGGCCAAACTTACCGATACAGGGTCCATCGGCGCCCAGCTCGTCCATCAGCTCGCGCGCGGCGACCAAGAACTTGGCAGCTGCCAGCGCCGCATCGCGCGATTCCTCAACCGGGACCCCATAGGTCTTGGCGATATGGATGCTCGTCCCGTGAATGTGCACATGCGTCTCGCTCGAACGTGCCAGCAGCGGACCGGGGCAGCTCGCCAGCGTACCGGCGGGAAGGTCGGGCCACACGTGAAAGCCAAAGATGCGGTCGGCACCGTAGCGCTCGAAGACGCCGCTCTCGCACACATTCTTGGCACCACCGGTTGTCTCCTCGGCCGGCTGCAACACAAAGAGCACGTTACGTTTAATGGTGCCCGGCTGCTCGCGAATCGTACGGTCGACATACGTCGCGGCGGCAAGCGCCGTGGCCATGTGCCCGTCGTGCCCGCAAGCGTGCATCTTACCGGGATGAGACGAGGCGAAGGCCGCGCCCGTCGCCTCGGCAATGGGCAGCGCATCCATATCCGCGCGAATCGCCGTGGCATGCGTGGCACCAACGCCAGCGTCAAAGAAAGCGCAGACGCAGCTGGGGCACGGATGGGTCAGCTCGCAGTCGAGCGGCGCCAGCACGCCCTCGATATAAGCGATCGTCTGCGGAAGATCGAAATCGAGCTCCGGAATCCTGTGCAAGTCGCGCCGATAGCGACGGAGTTCTTGGAGCTCGGTCATAGAGAATCCCTTCGTAAGGCACATCTGTTGCAACTTATTGTGATACAGGATTGTGGCACACATGTTTCCAGCATATCCCTGCATTTTTTAAACGTTATATACGAATACTCTTGTTTGGTAAAGTGCAACGTGGTAGGGTCTTTACCACTTGATAGAGGCGCGGGCACGAAGATCCGCGGGCGAGCCGGCAGGCTTTGACCCCGTGGGGAGGCGAAACCCGCCGAACTGGGTTTTTCGGGCACGAACAGCCTGGTGGGCCTGCGGGAAACACCCGCAGGACTGTCTGCAGCAATGCGGGAGCGCTATCCGGACATTGGGTCCACGCTATGCGGATTCGATGCGCAGGTAGCGCCGTCTGGATAGCGAGGTTTACGGGACATGTCATTGACTCCCAACGAGGCATATGTGGCAAAGAAGCCGTTTGTGGACAAGGAAACGCTCGAGCATATCGTTGAGCAGTTCCCCACGCCGTTTCATCTATACGACGAGGCGGGCATCCGCCGCAACATGCAAGAAGTGCGCGACGCCTTTGCATGGAACCCGGGCTTTAAGGAATACTTTGCCGTCAAGGCCAACCCTAACCCGGCACTTATCTCCATCCTCAACGAATACGGCTGCGGCTGCGATTGCTCGAGCTATACCGAGCTCATGATCGCCCGCTCACTGGGCATCACCGGCCACGACATCATGTTCTCGTCCAACGACACGCCGGCGGCCGACTTTGAGCTCGCCGACAAGCTGGGTGCCATCGTCAACTTTGACGACATCAGCCACATCGAGTTCTTTGAGCACGTTGCGGGGCCAATCCCCAAGACGGTCAGCTGCCGCTTTAATCCGGGCGGTCTGTTCCAGCTCTCCAACGGCATCATGGACAACCCGGGCGACTCCAAATATGGCATGACCACCGAGCAGCTCTTCGAGGCCTTCCGCATGCTCAAGGCCAAGGGCGCCGAGGACTTTGGTATCCACGCATTCCTTGCCAGCAACACCGTCACCAACGACTACTACCCCAAGCTCGCGCGCATCCTCTTTGAGCTTGCCGTACGCCTGGAGCGCGAGACCGGCGCACACGTCGCCTTCATTAATCTATCTGGTGGCGTCGGCATCCCCTACCTGCCCGAGCAGCAGGCCAACGACATCCACGCCATCGGTGAAGGGGTACACACGGCCTACGACGAGATTCTGGTTCCCGCCGGCATGGGCGATGTGGCGATCTGTACCGAGATGGGCCGCTTTATGATGGGCCCCTATGGGTGCCTGGTCACCAAGGCCATCCACGAGAAGCAAATCTACAAGGACTATATCGGCGTGGACGCCAGTGCCGTCGACCTCATTCGTCCCGCCATGTATGGCGCTTACCACCACATCACGGTGATGGGCCAGCCGGGTGGCGACGACAAGACCACAACGCCCGTTACGGACACCTACGACATCACGGGCAATCTGTGCGAGAACAATGACAAGTTCGCCATCGACCGCGAGCTGCCGCATATCGACATGGGCGACCTGCTCGTGATTCACGACACCGGCGCGCATGGCTACTCCATGGGCTACAACTACAACGGCCGTCTGCGCTCCGCCGAGGTCCTGCTGCGCCCCGATGGCTCGGCAGACCTCATCCGCCGCGCCGAGCGCCCGGGCGATTACTTTGCCACGCTCGACGTGCTGCCGTGCGGCCGCGAGCTGCTGGCCAAATCGCGCGCCGATGCCGCCCGCCGTCGCGCTCAGGACGAGCGCCTAGCAGTCGCCGCCCAATGGAACAAACGCGTCCAGATCGCGGAAGCGAAGGAGAAGAACATGGATATCCGCAATCTCGAGGGCTCAATCGTCGCCCTTGTCACGCCGTTTAAAAAGGACGGCAGTGTCGACTTTGACGCGCTTGAGCGCCTTATCGATTTCCACCTGCAAAATGGCACTGACGCCATCCTCACCCTGGGCACCACCGGAGAGAGTGCCACGATGACCGACGACGAGGACAACTCCGTTGTCGCCGCAGTGGTCAAGCAGGTTGCGGGCCGCGTCCCCGTTATTGCCGGCTCGGGCTCTAACTCCACGCAAACCATGCTCACTAAGTCGCTCACTTACCAGGGCTTGGGTGCCGATGGTCTGCTGCTCATTACCCCCTACTACAACAAGTCTAACGAAGAAGGCATCTACCAGCACTTTAAGACCGTGGCCGACGCCGTGGACATCCCCTGCATTCTGTACAACATCCCCGGCCGCTGTGGCTGCGGTATCAGCGAGCGCAACGTAGAGCGCTTGGCCGCGCACCCCAACATCATGGGCATCAAGGAGGCCTCGGGCAACGTCGCCTACGCGGCCAAGATCGCCCACCTGCTGTCCGATGACTTCCGCATGTACTCGGGCGAGGATGCACTCACCGTGCCGCTCATGAGCCTAGGCGCTTCGGGTACCATCAGCGTGTGGGCCGACGTACAGCCGCAGCTCGTGCACGACATGTGCCGCGCCTATCTGGACGGCGACGTAGCGCGCGCCCGCGATATCCAGATTGCCGGCCAGCCGCTCATCAACGCCCTCTTTAGCGAGGTCAACCCCATCCCCGTTAAGGAAGCGCTCGCCCAGATGGGCATGATCGAGGCAAACTACCGTATGCCGCTATGCCCCATGGCAGACGACACGCGAGCCGCACTTACCGATACTCTGAAGGGAGCTGGTCTGCTTGATTAAGACCGTCATTATGGGAACGGGCCGCATGGGCTCGCTCATCCGCACTACCGCCGAAGGAATTGTCGACGCCGCCGGGCAGCCCGCTTTTGATATCGTGGCCCAGATTGGCTTCGATTTGAGCGAGCTCGAGAACGCACCGGCTGCCGATGTGGTTATCGACTTCTCGAACGTCGTGACCTTCGACGCCGTCGTCGCTTATGTCGAGCGCACGGGCACGGCGTTGGTCTCGGGCACCACAGGCTACACTCCCGAGCAGATGGACCGCCTGCGTGAGCTGGGCCAGAACGCCCGCGTTATGCACTCGGGCAATTACTCCATCGGCATCGCTGCCCTGCGTCATCTAGTGGCCCAGGCCACGCGTGAGCTGCCCGGCTTTGACTGCGAGATTGTCGAGACGCACCACAACCAAAAGGTTGACGCCCCCAGCGGCACCGCCAAGCTGCTGCTCGACGCCGTAGTCGAGGCCGAGCCCGAGGCAGGCTACCACCCCGTCTACGGACGCGAGGGCATGTGCGGCGCGCGCGACCCCAAGGAAATCGGTATGCACTCGTTGCGCGGCGGCACCGTCGCCGGCGTGCACGAGGTGAGCTTCTTTGGCCAGGACGAGGAGGTCACGCTCACGCACCGTGCCACGAGCCGCCAGATCTTCGTCAACGGCGCCCTGGCCGCCGCCCAGAAGCTCGTCACCCGCGAGCCCGGCTTCTACACGTTCGACCAGATCATGTTTGCCTAACCAGGTATCAACCGGATCCACCCAAAGGAGAGACAGCATATGAGCAACGCAGCCGAGATGGATGCACAGGAGATTATCAACTACATCGCCACCGCGCCCAAGAAGACGCCCGTCAAACTGTACGTGCGCGAAAAGCCCGGCATGGAGGTTGCCTGGGGCGACGCGCATGTCTACGGCGGCCGTCGCGGCAAGACCGTCTTTGGCGACTGGGACGAGCTCAAGGCAATCCTCGACGCCAACGCCGACTCCATCGACTACTACGACGTAGAGAACGACTGCCGCAACTCCGCCGTGCCCATGCTCGACCTTAAGGGCATCAACGCCCGCATCGAGCCGGGCGCGATCATCCGTGACCGCGTCGAGATCGGCGATCGCGCCGTCATCATGATGGGCGCCATCATCAACATCGGCTCCGTCATTGGCGAGGGCTCCATGATCGACATGGGCGCCGTGCTGGGCGGCCGCGCCACCGTGGGCAAGAACTGCCACATCGGCGCCGGTACCGTGCTGGCAGGCGTCGTGGAGCCCGCCAGCGCCACACCTGTCATCATCGAGGACGATGTCATGATCGGCGCCAACGCTGTAGTCCTGGAAGGCGTGCGCGTGGGCAAGGGTGCCGTCGTGGCCGCCGGTGCTGTATGTGTCGAGGATGTCCCCGCCGGCGCCGTCGTGGCCGGTGTCCCCGCCCGCGTCATCAAGATGCGCGACGAGAAGACCGACAGCAAGACCGGCCTCGAGGAAGGCCTGCGCCAGCTTTAAAGGTTACGCGGTTTTGACAAACCGCGTTTTCGCTGACGTATGCTCAACCTGCGGCACAGTGTCAGCAACCAAGCCGAAAACAAAAAAGGCCGAAGCACCATCGGGGCTTCGGCCTTCATCATCTCAGGGTTCCGTCGTATTCAACCATGGCGGGTCGCTTTGACAGGCGCCCTGCGGCCGTCTTATAGACCTCGGAACGGTCACGCCGCCCAATTGCTACAATCTCGGCAATCTCAACTGTTCCGTCCTCTCGAATTCGAAAAATCATTCGGAGTCCCGCGTTTCGCCATTTGATCTTTTTGCAGCCGGCAAGCTCACCGTGAAGCGGCGTTCCGA
This sequence comes from Collinsella sp. AF31-11, assembly GCF_003475605.1. Taxonomy (NCBI): domain Bacteria; kingdom Bacillati; phylum Actinomycetota; class Coriobacteriia; order Coriobacteriales; family Coriobacteriaceae; genus Collinsella; species Collinsella sp. AF31-11. The sequence continues at coordinate 122,685 of NZ_QRQS01000006.1, read as the reverse complement.
TTTCATCGGCGCGCGTCTTTAATTTTTCTATTGCAATGCGCACGAGTCTTCGCTGAGAACCATCAAGCTTTTGATATTCCTTCTCGACATCTCGATTCAAAAAGCCGATGACAAAATGCCCACTCATTCGAAAAGGTCCTCGTCGGAAATCGCGTCGGGATCCATTGACTCAAACTCTGCGAGCTCCTCAGGAGTTAAGGCGTCCTCAAACGGAATAAACTCGTGCGGACCGTTCTTGATTCGGTCCGCCGCGATGCGATCAATCTCAAGTTCGCGCAGATACTGCAGCGCACCGTACATTTCCTCATAGGCGGCATAATCAACAATCACGGTATCGATATCGTTATGGTCTGCAATGAATTGCGGGGCACGCTTGGCGCGCTTGCGTATGGCGGATAAAGACTTGCTTGCCTCGGTAGCAGAAACAACCTGGTCTTTCGTAAACACCGGTTTTTCCAGAACAAGTGGGGACATTTTTGACCTCCAAAAAATAGTCTGGATTATATTTCCAAGTATACATCGAAATATAATCCAGACTTTTATTCAAGAGTAAAAAGCTTTATCGATTCTCGATGCTGCCAATATTCTTGAGCTCGATGGAGATGAGGCCGTTGGGTTCGTTGACGAACTCGATGTACTCGGAGTTCGAACCCATCTCGGCCGGGAAGCTGATCTCGATACCCGTGTCGGTACGAATCTTGTGATTGCGTACGGCCGCGCGCTCGACTTGCTTGCGCTCCACGGGCACGCGCTCCGGTACTTTCTCCTCGGTCAGCACCGCACGCACGCTCTCCTTGATGACCGGTTCGTCTTCAAAGACCTCGTCAACGATATCCCAAGGCGGCAGTTCCTCGTCATCCTCGACCTTCTCGGCAACGGCAGCTTTGACCTTAGCCAGTGCCACAGCTGTGTTAGCACCGTGCTCCTCGGCGACTTCCTCAACCACACGCGTCACGGTGTCGATGACCTCCTTGCCCGATACGCCCGTGTCGCACTGCAGCAGGCCATCGGGGATAAGCATACGGTCCTCACCGGCAATCTTGCGCTTCTTGTCCACATAACCGATCTCCATGGTGCTCGCGCGCACGATGGCATAGCTTGACACCTTTTGTGAAGGATTCGGCAGGATAGCATAGTGGCGCGTGATGTCGTTGCGCACCTCGCCCTCCTCGCGGCCCACTTCGTGCATAAAAGCCTGCTTGGAGCCCAGCAACATCACGGCAAACCAGCGGGCATCCTCGTCGTCGTCAAAGTCGGCCACGAGCACATCGGTGGACTCGGCTTTTTCGGCCTTGGTGAGCTCGGAGGAAATGAACTCCGCAATCTGCTGCGACAGGTCCACGAACTCGCGCTCGCCAAAGAAATAGCCCTTGAGCTCGCCGCCGAATGCGGAGTTCTCGGCAAACGTGGCGCGCTTGTTATCGGCCGATGTACGGGCACGGCGCAAATGTGTGGTCACAAAGTTGCGCACGGTGCGGCTCTCGATATCGAGCTCTCGCTGGCTCATGACGTTGACGGCAGAGTCAAAGTCCAGGATATGCAGAATCGCGTGATTGATTTTCATATACGGCATTCCGTTCTAGATCGAATTGAGCACGAACCAGTATAGCGGTCGAGCCCGCCCCAGGCGCATCGAAGATTGGTGCATCGGGGACAGGTTGCTTTGCACCAATGGCTAGCGCAGGAGCTCGGACTGCCAAGCCTCGAGCTGTTCTGCCAAACTCTTGCCGGCAGCGGGCATGTCGATCTGGGGTCGTTTGGGCAGCAGTGCGCATTTAAGGATTGCCGCGATGGTCTGCGAGACAAAGCGTCGCGTATCCTTGTCAAAGCCTTGCGCAGTCTGGAGCATCACGGGCAGGCTCTCGCGCAGATTCCCGGCGATATCCGCAAACCGCTCAGCACCCGTAGCCTCAAGCACGGAGAACAACGCATCTACAAAACGCTCGCGCTCGCTAGGCGACACCGCAAGCAGCATCTCGCGAATGGAGCCATCAACGTATCGAGCACCGGCGGACAGGCGCTCACAGTACACGAAGTCGCGACCATCAACCACCCAGCTAAAGGGATTGTGCTGCAGCAAGCTGAACTCGGTGCTCTCAACGATGGCATAGTCCTCCTGCGTCTCGAACATCATGCCAAAAATCGACGACCGAGGTAGCGTCTTGTCGATTCGACTGGATAGATCAGCGAAGGCGCTGCCGTTCAGAAACTCCTCGACGAAGCCCGGACCATCATGGGAATACGCCCGTTCGATTCGCTCTCGGGCGACATCGGAGCACATCGCCGCACCGTACACCGCAAGGTTTCCACCCTTGGAATGACCTCCGCACAAAAGCGGCCCGTCAATCGTATCCGCTGCCTCGTCCACATAACGCGCCGCGGATTCCTGGGCCGGCACAGGACACCGGAACGCCATGTTAAAGTCCTCTTTCCAGCCCACAATCGTGCTGTCGGTCCCCCGGAAGGAAAGATAGCTAAACCCCGCCGGAAATCGGAACGTCATAGCCGCAAACTGCTCTGTCACCACCACATCGCTCACGGCACGATAGCCGCAAACGTGCACGCCACGGTAGCGAGGGCTTGCTGCCACGGCCTCCAACAAGGCCCTGCTCCCCTCCGGATCCCACAGGTCGCCAATCATGTCCCGGTAGCACTCGGCACGCAGCAGCTCGCGTACGTCAAGACCCTGCCAGCCGGTAAGCTCCGGCATATCCCCCGGCAAACGCAAATAGGACAGCCACGCAAAGACCAGGCTATCCACAGCGCAGAACGACCGTTCCTCAAACGGATCAAACGCCGTCTGGGCATAGGTCAAAAAATTAGGCAAATCCGACATGGCTCTCCCATCAACAATGGCGCAAAGCAACCTGTCCCCCTTGCACCAAAAAGGCGCCCGGGTCGTGTGGACCCAGGCGCCTTCATTGTAGCTTGCTGGCAAACGAGCCTAATTTAGCAGGAGAAGTCGACGCTGTCGATGATGTCCTTGAGGGCCTTGGCGGAGACGGTGAGCTCATGCTGCTCGTCATCGTTCAGCGGCACGGGGACGCGGCAGACAACGCCGTCGCGGCCAACGACGGTCGGCATGGAGATGGCAAGATCGGACAGGCCGTACTCGCCCACCATGAGCGAGGAGACGGGCAGAACGGTCTGTTCATCGCGCATGACGGCAGTGCAGATGCGCTTAACGGCCATGGCGACGCCGTAGTAGGTGGCGTGCTTCTTCTCGATGATGGTGTAGGCGGAGTTCTTGACGTCCTCGGCGATGCGCTTCTCGGCAGCCTCATGCTCCAGATGGCCGTGAAGCTCGCAGAAGGTGTTCAGCGGAACGCCGGCAACCTGAGCGCTGGACCAAGCGACAAACTCGGAGTCGCCGTGCTCACCCATGACGTAGGCCTGAACGTCGCGCGGATCGACCTCGACGTGAGCGCCGAGCATCTGCTGCAGACGGCCGGTGTCGAGCACGGTGCCGGATCCGATGACGTGGCCCTCGGGCAGACCGGACATCTTGATGGCGGCATAGGTCAGAACGTCGACCGGGTTGGAGACGATTAGTAGAATGCCGTCGAAGCCGGACTTCTTAATCTCGGGAATAATGGACTTAAAGATGCTGACGTTCTTGTTGACCAGGTCCAGGCGAGTCTCACCGGGCTTCTGGGCAGCGCCAGCGGTGACGACGATCATGGCAGCATCGGCGACATCGGAATAATCGCCGGCGTAGATCTTCATCGGCTCGGCAAACGTCATGCCGTGCGCGATATCCAGTGCCTCACCCTCGGCGCGGTTCTTGTCCACGTCGATGAGGACCATCTCGGAGAACAGACCACTCTGCATCAGTGCGAACGCCGACGACGAACCGACGAAACCGCAGCCGACAATAGCGACCTTCTTCTCGTTAACCATTAGAAACTCCCATCTCTCTCCACAAACAGGCCGCCCGGGAACGACCCAAGCGGCTTGCCGTAATCCCAATATAGCCAATCGGGACTTTGATTATGCGCCTATTCGCAGCCAAAAATCGACCGTTTACCGAAATTGTTTGCAGAATTCGTAAGATAACTGCCCGAAATCGGTTTCGAGCTATTGACGCGCCTAAATGTCTTTTTAATACAGACCCGCCTCGCGAATAGCCTCGACAGCCAAAGCGATCTGATCGGGCGGTAGGACCAGCGCCATGCGCACGTGTCCCTCGCCCGAAGGACCAAAACTCGCGCCCGGCGTCACCACAACGCCGGCCTTCTCCATGAGCTCCTCGCAAAACGCCATGGAATCGGTACGGCCGCCGGGAAGTTTGGCCCACACAAACATCGAACCATGCGCGTTGGGACGCTCCCAGCCCAAGCCCTCAAGGCCGTCGCACAGGGCATCGCGGCGCTCCTGGTACTTCAGACGCTGCGCCTCAACCTCATCGCGCGGACCGTTCAGGCAGGCGATGGCAGCCTTCTGGATCGGAAAGAACATACCGAAGTCAATCTGGCTGCGCAGCTTGGCAAAGGCCGAGACCACGTCCTCGCGACCGACCAAAAAGCCGATGCGGGCACCGGTGACGTTAAACGACTTGGAAAGCGAGAAGAATTCCACGCCCACCTCGAGCGCGCCGGGATACTGCAAAAAGCTTCCGCCCGGCTCGCCGTCAAACACGATATCGGAGTACGCGTTGTCATGGACGATGAGCAGGTCATGCTCACGGGCAAAGGCGATAATCTCCTCGTAGACTTCGGGCGTGCCCACCGAGCCAACCGGGTTGGCGGGCAGCGACACGATCATGTACTTGGCACGATCGGCCACTTCGGGATCGATGCCCGCCACATAGGGCAGGTAATTATGCTCGGCAACCAGCGGATAGTATTCGAGCTTGGCATCGGCGATCTTGGCACCCGCCTCAAAGACCGGGTAGCACGGATCGGGAACCAGAATGGTGTCACCCGGATCGAGCAGCGCCAGGCCCAAATGGCCCACGCCCTCCTGCGTGCCGTTGCACGACTGCACCATGGACGGCGTGATGCCCGAAACGCCAAAGCGGCGCTCGTAGTAATCGCACACGGCCTGCTTAAGCTCGGGCAGATCGCGCAGGGCATACTTCCACATCTCGGGGTCCTGGGCGGCCTGGACCAGCGCCTCGACCACGTGGTCGTACGGCTTAAAGTCAGGCGTGCCCACGCTCATGTTGTAAATGGTCTTGCCCTGGGCCTTAAGCACAAGAAGCTTATTATTGAGCGAGGCAAATACCTCCGCGCCAAAGCGGTCGAGACGCTCCGATGCCTGCATGGTGCCACCTTTCGATATAAAAAACGCGGCGTTCCGACAAGAGCGCCGCGCGATACGGGCCATCAGATTGCAAAAGTGTAACGCTTGCAACCCCCGTATTGGTTCAATTTAGCCAACCTTAGTCAATCGGATTGAGCGCATCGATCTGCGCAAGCCACAGACGCGAGCTGGCGTCACTCGGCATACGCCAATCGCCACGCGGGCTGAGCGTCACCGAGCCCACCTTGGGGCCGTCGGGCAGGCAGCTTCGCTTAAACTGCTGGGCAAAGAAGCGGCGGTAGAACGTACGCAGCCACGTGTGGACGGTCTTGGCGTCGTAGACGTCCTCGAAGCTCTTGAGCGCCATGCGGTAGATCTTGCCCGGCTCAAAGCCAAAACGCAGCAGGTAGTAGAGGAAGTAGTCGTGCAGCTCGTACGGGCCCACCAAATCCTCGGTCTTCTGCGCAATCTCGCCGTCGCCCGTGGGCGGCAGAAGTTCGGGAGACACCGGCGTATCGAGGATATCGAGCAGCACCTCGGCGATGCGTTCGCCAAAGACATCGGCCGCATAGCGCACCAGATGACGCACGAGCGTCTTGGGCACGCTCGCGTTGACGGCATACATACTCATGTGGTCGCCGTTATAGGTAGCCCAGCCGAGCGCCAGCTCACTGAGGTCGCCGGTGCCGATGACAAAACCGCCGGCCTGGTTGGCAAGATCCATGAGAATCTGCGTACGCTCGCGCGCCTGGCTGTTCTCGTAGGTCACGTCCTGAACTGCCGGATCGTGCTCGATATCTTTAAAGTGCTGTTCCACGGCCGCATGAATCGAGACCTCGCGGAAGCTCACACCCAGGTCGCGAGCAAGCGACTCGGCATTGGACTTGGTGCGGCACGTCGTGCCAAAGCCCGGCATGGAAACCGCCGTGATACCCGTACGCGGCAGGCCCAAGGCGTCGAACGCACGCACGGTCACGAGGAGCGCCAGCGTGGAATCGAGGCCGCCCGAAAGGCCGATGACGGCCGCCTTGGTGCCCGTATGGGCAAGGCGGGTCTTGAGGCCCGCGGTCTGCAAGTCAAGAATGGTCTCGCAGCGCTCGGCCAGGTCGCCGTGATCGGCCGGCACAAAGGGCGCGCGGGGGAAGGCGCGGTCGATGCCGAGCGCATCGCGCAGGACAGGCTCTTCGGCCAGCACGCCCTCAAACGAAAATTCAACGGTCGTGGCCTCCGGCGCATCGTCCGCGCGCGTCCACGTCGTCGAGCGACGGCGCTCGGCAACCAGGCGGTCAAGATCGACGTCGGCGACGGCCATATCGCAAGTGAGGAGCTTCGTCGCGGCGAGCTTCGAACCGTTTTCGTAGACGAGGTTCTCCCCCGCAAAGACCATATCGGTCGTGGACTCGCCCTCGCTCGCATCCGCATAGGCATAGGCGCAGTACAGGCGCGCACTCTGATTGGAGATAAGGCTGCGGCGGTAGTCTGCCTTACCGATAATCTCATCCGAGGCCGACGGGTTGAGAATCACCGTCGCACCGGCAAGCGCCATCTCGGTCGAAGGGGGCGCCGGCACCCACAGGTCTTCACAGACCTCAACGCCCAGCACCATATCCTCGGCACCCTCATCACAGCAGCGGTAGACAAGCCCCGAACCCAGCGGAACCGGACCCTGACCGGCAAATTCAACCCACACGGGATCCGCAGGCGCTGGAGCAAACCAACGGCGCTCATAGAACTCGCCATAGTTGGGCAGATACTTTTTGGCCGTGAGGCCCAAAAGCTCGCCCGCGCAGCACACGGCGGCGCAGTTGTAGATATTCTCGGCAACTGCAACGGGAAGACCGATGGTAAAGACGACCGGCAACTCACGGGTTTCATCGAGGATGTGCACAAGTGCCGCCTCGCAGGCATGCAGCAGTGTGCGGTTATGGAACAGATCGGCCGCGGTATAGCCGCACAGGTTAAGCTCGGGCAGCACCAGCGCGCGAACGCCGCGCTCGGTAGCCTCGCGAACAGCCGCCAGCGCAACCTCGGCATTGCCCTCGACATCGGCCACGAGAATCTGCGGTGAGGCCGCCGCCACACGCAGAAAGCCGTCGTTTGCTTTCGCGCACACGGCGCCCGTCTGGTTGAGCTCTGTATCCATAGCATGCTCCTTGCGCATAAAGGCGATTCTTATGGGCACCATTGTAGCGCCTTGCCTGCGCGCCGTCGTTTTAGGCGCGCTCCGCGGGATACGATAGGCCTCGTCAAATCCTTGAGAGACGGAGCGCATATGGAACTAAATACATGGACGCACGACAAGCTTCCCGAGTTTGCTCGCACATTCCAAGGTACCGAGGCCCAAGAAACCACGGGCGAAGAGCTCGCCTGCCACAATGTTCCCGATTTGCCTCATGGAAACCGCTGCGGGGGCAAGCGTAGAGTAGCGAGCGCATTGACGCATGCAGCGTCCCCAGCCGACGCCCCAGGATTGGCCGTCCTTCCCGGCCGGCGCGCTGTGCATATCTAGGACAGCAGGATGGGGCACGAAAAGTTACCTGAAATACGTACAGCGGGAGGTGGCCACAAAAGCCGCCTCCCCACTCTCAGCTAGCGTGCCAGCACGTACTGATAGGTATCCCCCATGGGCACAAAGCTCACCGGCACCTTGGCAGAATCCAATCCCGCCCCCTCGAGCGCACGCGGCACCCAGGTTGCCATGTATTCCATGCCCGGTTCCTCACCGTTGAAATGCCCCATGTGGATAATGCACTTGCCCTGGCCGAGCATCGCGGCGTCGCGCACGTATTCGCTCGCCGTAAAATCGATAAGCTCCATGGCGAGCAGGCAATCGATACCCTCGGCATCCATCTTGTTGAGTGTCTCGGTATCGCCCATGGGATGCCCCATGATATGCATGGGGATGCGCACACGGCGCACGGGAGCATCCATGTCGCCAATCACACACGTACCGGCAAGCCCCAAACGCTCGACAACATATGCCGCCAGCTCGCGCGCCAGCATCTCGGGAATCTCGAAATCCATGCAATCACGCTCGATGCGACAATCGAGCCAGCCGAGCTTATCGGCAAGCCCGTAAAAGATGCCATCGGCAAGGGAACCGTCCGCCTCGAGCGGCACACCGGCATGAATGTAGTCATGACAGCGCCAAACCGTGCCATCCCACTCTTCAAGCAGGGCAACCTTAGCCTTAAATGAGGCATTACCAGCCACCACATCGCGATGGTCGCCGTGGTTCCAGAAGATTGCTTCGTGCGAGATGATTAGATTGGCGCCTAGCTCCTTCGCACGGCGCACTACCTCGACCGTAGGCCAGATACAGGTCACAACGCCCGTGCAGGCGCAGTCGAGCGCCTCGGCGCCAAAGGTCACCTGATCGCGCGTCGTCGCCGGATCGATGGGCTTGCCGGTAAAGGCATCCATGCTGGAGCAATATCCCTTCACGGCCTCGATAACATCGTTGATAGTCATATGTGCTCCTATCGATAGCGGAAAACGGCCCCGCAAGGCCGCTTTCCAAGTTTAAACATCGCTGAGTTGATACTAGAGCTCGGAAACAGGTCCATTTTCGAGCTCGTCCTCGGTAAACCCAAAGAAGAACGTAAGGGCAAAGGCCGCGATAAACCCTACAGCACCGGCGATGCAGGCGTTGATGAAGTTCTGCACGTCACCGCCCACAAAGGCGAGCAGATTGAGAACATTGGAGGCAGTACCGGCAACGTAGACGCTCACACCGAGAGACATGCCCAAGGCACCCGCGACAAACGCGCCGGCGATAGCCATGGCAAAAGTGCGGCGATAGCGCAGCATCACACCGTAGATAAAGGGCTCACCCACGCCACCAACCATATTGGCGATTACGTAGCCCAGGCAGAGGGTCTTTTCGTCTTTGTTTCGGAGCTTGAGCCAAGATGCGACTTCGGCGCCGTATGCCGCCCAGAGGCTCAGCGTGGTGGCAGGCAGGATAAACGAGTCGACACCGGTGGCCATAAAGTTAGCGATGGCGATCATGATGAGAGCCACATGCATGCCCGAGATTACTATGGGAAGCCAAGCTGCCGCCAACAAGCCGGCGCCGAGAATCGCGACAACACCACCCGTGGAACCGAGCATCTCAAAGAATGCCGCCAAACCGTTACCGAGCCAGGAGCCAAGTGGCGCAAGAGCGCAAAGCGACACCGGCACCGTTACGAGCATTGTAAAGAACGGGGTGAACACCGTGGAGAGAGTATCGGGCATGACCTTCTTGAACAAGCGCTCGATATAGCTCATCGCCCAAACGGAGAGCAGGATGGGGATCACCGACTGCGCGTAGTTGCCCGCAACGCAGGGAATGCCGTAGACAGAGAACGGGGCACCGTCCGCAGCCAGTTGAATCATCGTCGGATCAATGAGAATGCCGCCCATAAACGCACCGAGCACTGGCGTCACGCCGATATTCTTGGCGGCGTTATAGCCAAGGTAAATGGGGATGAAGTAGAAAGCTGCATCATAGACCATGTTCATAAGAACATACAGGTCGCTCGTTTCAGCGATAACATTGGCCATCGTGGGACCGAGGACTACGGCGATGGTCTTAAAGAGACCGGCGCACATCATAACGGGGATCATCGGCACCATGGAGCTCGACAGGTAGTTAAGGATATTGTTGCCGATTGCCTTGGGCGTAAGCTTTTCCTTGGGCTTATCAAGATTCTCATCGACGGCGTCTTGCTTGGCAAAGCCGCCGAGCTTACAGAGCTCGTCATAAACGTTGGGCACATTCTGGCCCACGATCACCTGGAACTGCGATCCCGAAATCTGGGCACCAAGCACGCCGTTGATCTTTTTGATCTTCTTGATATCGGGCGCATCGATATCCTTGAGATTGAAGCGCAAACGCGTCATGCAGTGCGCAACAAACGTTACGTTTTCCTTGCCGCCAACGGCCTCGAGCACGTCTGCTGCAATCTTTTTGTTGTCAGCCATGGCTGAACTCCCTTGCTTTTCCGGCGCCCCGCGTTTGCGCGCATGCGGAGCGTATCGATAACGACAGGCCTGACATCAGGCGATTCAAAAAGAAGGAAGAATGACAAAAAAACAGAAGAGCCCCGAAGCATAATACGGACAGGGAACTGTCTGCGTCATGCTTCGAGACTCTTCTCGAATAACACCTTATGTGCGAGTAATCTTAAGACCGGAATGCCAGAGCGTGCCCCAAAAGGATTGTCCAATCCGGCAAACGGTCAAAATACAGCGGCGAACGGCGTTCTACGTACGCGACCCCGCGCAGACGCGGTTGACATGGAGCATCAGGTAGACCTTCTCCTCATCGGTGAGCTCGGCACCAAAGCGCTCGGCGATAAGCTCGGTCATGCGGTCCACGCACGCGGCCACATCGGGATGTTGCTCGCAGAGCGGCCCATAGAGCGAGCCGTTCTCAGTATTGAGGGGCTCGCCGCTCTGCACGCGCTCAAGCAGGTAACGCACGTGCGTGGCATAACGGCAGAAATCAAAACCGTCGCGATCAACGCCAACGCCAAGCTGCGACTCGATAATCTCGGTAAACTTCTCAAGGAGTGCTTCATCCTTGCGGACCGTGTTGGACTTGGCCTTGGAAGAAGATGCCACCACGCTGTTGACGATGCAAAGTGCGATGCCGCTCGCTTCACTCGGCGGCATCTTGATGTTGAACTCGCGATTGATGCCCTCAAGCGCAAACTTTGCAATTTTGTACTCGATGGGATACATCTGCCGCACGTCATAAGAAAGCGGCATCTGAACAAACATGTGCTCGCGGCAGCGCTTGATGGCAAAGGCGATGTGGTCGGCCATGGTAAAGGGCAGGTTGGCCGAGAGCTCACGCGAGATGTTGGAGCGCGCGATATCGGCGATCTGGGCGGAAAACTCCATCACCTGCGGATCAATTTCGTCGAGGAGCGCCAGATAGCGAGAGTCGACGCCGTAGAACGTGCGCTCGATCTTGTCGAGCGTGACCTCGTCAGGGCCGTCGGGAAACCCGATGCCACGACCGAGCGCCACAAGCTCGCGCCCCTTGGCATTGACGCAGATAACCGTGTTGTTGTTTATTCGCTTAAGAATCTTCATGCTGCTCCCCACTTGGCACAGGAGTGCCACGAGGTTGATTATTCACACGGAATCGAAGTCAGTCAACAGGCACCACTAGAGAAAGGCCCTCGCGAGGCGAGCCTTGATTCTCATTTTCAGGGTATCCTGCAGCGCCAGGAGGGCGCAGGCGGCGGTCGCCTCCATTGTACTGTCATGTGCGATCAGCGCTAATGGAACGAGCTCATGATTAAGATTGGAAAAGAGAAGTCAGAATAGCATTTAGCAGTAGAACGAGATCTCGTCCACAAGAAAGAGTGCCCGATAGCCGCTAATAAGAAATAGGCTAGGCAACTTTTGCTCCTCCGCTTGCGGCGTAGCGATACAGCAGATGGGCGTTATTGCTCAGAAAAGTCTCAAAGCCTCGCTTCTCCTCGTCGGTGAAACGCCCCTCCCACATGGTCCAATTGTAAGAAGGTAGCTCACAACGAGCGGAGTCAAAGCCCTCTGCCGTCGGTCGTTCAAAATGCACGATAACCTTTTCGATATCGCCATCTGCAATCAGGTCAGAATGAATGACCTCGGTACCGTCTTCGAATGTCATATACGGGTACATCACGTAAACCACCTCGCAAACATAAATCCAGTTTAGCATCAAGCTATTGCACCAAAGACAGCAGGCCCCCTTGATGAGTTGATGGTATCTGTTAAATGTCACGTACGATTCACATCTGGTGGGTACCCTGATGGCTACACGAAACGAAGCAGATTTACACCGGGAGGACCCCGTATGACAACCAAGTACACCGACGCGCCGCGTACACGCGTCATGACTCCCGCCGCACTGAACAACGGCGTTCACGAAAACCATTCCATCGGACAGACCATGGCCATCGCGCCCAAAAAGGGCCTGTTCGATGACATTTCCATTCCCCAGATCATCGCCGGCGCCGCAGCTGCCGCCACGAGCGTGGCGCTTGCTTCAAAGATCGGCATTGCCGGCTCGGTGATTGGTGCCGCTGTGAGCTCAGTCATCACTGTTGTGTCTTCGCAGGTCTATCGCCACTTTATCTCCGCCAGCGCCGAAGCAATCAAGGGCACGCATGCCGCTGTCGACTACCCTACCGGCGCCTACGAGCCCGTTGAGGCCAATGTCGAGGAGCACCTAGGTGGCGCCGCGACCACGCAGGAGATGCGCCAGATTGCGGGACGCGCGACCACGGCGCGCGTCGCTCCCAACAGCCTGCGCGCCAAGGCGGCGGCTGAGCGCAGCCAGACGCAAAAGAAGGTCATCATCTTCTCGATCGCTATCGCCATCGTCGCGGTCATCGCCTGCGCCGGCGCCATCCTTATCACCACTGCCGGTGAGGGTCTGGGCGAGCGTCCCGAGCCGATCCTTTCGTCGCGCACGACCGAGAGCGATGCAAATGGCAACACCCAGTCGCAGGATCAGCAGGCACAGACGGACGATACGCAAGACAGTTCTACCTCTGCCAATTCGTCCTCGAACACCCAAAACCAATCGCAGGGCACCGATTCCTCTTCGGCCAACAGCAGCACGCCGTCCGGCACGACCGACTCAAGCCAAACGACTGACGGTTCGCAGCCGAGCACGGGCGGCCAGACGAGCGACAGTACTTCGGGAACGGGCGCAGCAGACAGCAGCAACACCAACAGCTCGAACAGCTCGAGCGGAACCGCGTCCGGCACGGCATCCGACAACTCGAGCCAAGGCACGGCATCGGGCAACTAAGCACATTTGCCTCTCATAGATAACCGACCTGTATAACGGGCGCGAATCGACAGCGGTTCGCGCCCGTTTGCCTTGGGCGCCGAGGTAGCAAGTCCCGCGCGATGGTAAGATGCTTTGGTGTGTAAAGAGGAGATTTGCCATGAGCAAGACAATAGTTAAGCCCACGCTATCGCTGGGCAACCACATCTATCTGTATCGCCTGCTGCGCGATGCAATCGGATGCGGCAAGCAAACGTTTATGACGCAGGTCGAGGAGGTACTCGCCGCCGGCGACATGGCCGCTTATGACCTGGGGTTTGAGACCACGCGCGAGCTGCTCGAGGAGCTCGACGACTGCATTAAGCTGACCGTCTTTAAGGGCGGTCGCCTGTATGCCACGGTCATCGCAAACGAGGCCTGGGATGTCGCACTTGCCAAGGGCGAGGACAAGCCCAAGGCAGTCAAGGGCGCCAAGCAGTCCTACAAAAAGAAAAAGCGCGGTGAGAAGGACCTCAAGGCCGTGCGCCCCAAGCACGTAAAGCGCACCGAGCCAGAAGCCATGGTTGAAGCCGTGCCGGAACCCGAGCCCGAGACAGAGATCGAAGTCGCTATCGAGGTGACGGCAGAAGCCGAAACCGAAATCGCCACCACAACTGATTCCGAAGCCATGTCTGATCAGGAAGCCACTGTTGAGCTCAACGAGACTCCCACGTCGACAATCGAAGAGACGGCTGGCCAACCCGAGGCGCCCGTGTTCCAGAATAGCGATGTCTTTGGCGACAATGCCGAGGACGGTCAGTCTGACGAGCCCGCAGATCAAAACGCTACCGAGGCGACACCGGAGCCCGAGACGCCGCAGCCCGCCATCTCGCTCACGGTCGTCTATGACCCCGAGAACGCCAACGCAGGTATCACCACCATGGCTTCCACGCCGGTTGAGACAAAGCCGAGCGTCGAGCATGAGAACGCTCCGCAAGTCGAGGTCGACACCATGCCCACAGATGCACCCGCTACCGTCGAGTCCACAGATTCCGCGGCGATGCCGAAAGCGGACCCCGAACCCGTGTCCGCTGCCGAACCCGCGTCCGCGCCCGGGATGGCGCCCGTCGATGGGCGGGCCCCTGCACCGGCCACGCCACCAGCCCCCGCACCCACAGCACCGACCATCCCCGAGGACTTCCCCATCGATATCGCAACCGAGGTCTTCTGCCCCGGTCCGTTGCTGCACCAGCTGTCGACCTATCTCCCCTACGGCGCCGATACCCTCGGCATTGTCGGCGAGTACTACTGGATCGCCCGCGAGCGCGGCACCATCGACGTCGCGCGCAACCGAGCGAGTTTCCCGCTGCGCTACACGCAGGACGGCGAGCGCCGCGAGGTTACCGTACGCATCCGCCGCAACACCACCGGCGGTCTCGGAGCCGCCTGGACCATCGATAAAATCGAAGAACCCGAGCAGTAACGACAAACGGCTCAAATCCAAATCAGGATTTGAGCCGTTTAATTGTGCCAATCAGGCCGCACTCAGCTGCAAATGGACACAATACCCATGCGCTTATTTACGAATGAGCGCATATCCCTCAAAGGGGCGAAGCGCCTGCAGGTCCTCAACATCCCCATACGAGTGCAGCAGCACGTCCCACTCCCCTTGAGCCAGCAGTTCCCGGACTTCCGGGCCCACTTCGCTCATACCATCGAAGAAATTGGCAACCACAAGCATCGATCCAGGCGCGGACATGTCTTCGATCGTCGCCACCGACGCATCATAGGGCTCTCCGACAGTAAGATTGCCAAATCGCCCATACGCGAGCACGGGCGCACTGTCCGCGTCAACAAAACGGACCTTGCCCGTCGCCACCACAGGCAACTCGTGCCGCAGCTCATTCACCTGACGATAGAACTCAAAAATTGAATTCGAAACGCCCACTTCGAGCTCCGCCGTTATCTCATCTTGGCTACAATCCTTCGCATCGCGAGCCATCGGAACCCAAGGCTCAGCGATCGAAAAACCATGGTGCACCTCGCCATTCCACTGCATAGGCAGGCGGCCGTTATCGCGCGAATGCATGTTGATGATCGCGAGCGCCTCTTCGGGTGCCTTTCCCTGCTCGAGCAAGATGCGGTAATAGTTGCGGCTCTCGACATCGTTGAACTCTTCGATGCTCGTAAAGTGTGCGTTGGTCGAGCCCAGCTCGTCACCTTGATAGATATAGGGCGTGCCGCGCAACAGGTCCATAAAGAGCGCGAGCATCTTTGCCGCGGGAATGCGCAGGGAACCGTCGGTCCCAAAACGCGAAAGGGCACGTGGCTGGTCGTGATTGTCCCAGAACACGGCATTCCAACCACCGCCCGCCTGCATACCCTCCTGCCAGGCGGCAAGAGTCTTTTGCAACAGCGCAAAGTCAGGAGCCTTGTTTACCCACTTCCTCCCGTTCTCAAAATCGACCTTAAGATGATGGAAGTTGAAGGTCATAGCGAGCTCGTGGTTTTGAGGCTGCGTATATCGAATGCAAGCCTCAAGGCCCGTCGAATTCATCTCTCCGACCGTCATCATGCCCTCGATGCCGCCCTCACGCACCAGCTCCTGGATGTAGCTGTCCACACGCGCACCGTCCGTGTAAAAGCGGCGACCATCGCCCTCGTAGTCGTCTTCCCATGAATCTGGCTTATCGATTAGATTGATTACGTCGAAGCGAAAGCCGTCAACGCCCTTCTCGCGCCAAAAACGCAAGACATCGGCAACCTCATGCCTCACTTCAGGATTTTTCCAGTTGAGGTCGGGTTGGCCCGGATCGAATAGGTGCAGGTACCATTTGCCAACATGAGGTTCCCAGGTCCAGGCGGGACCGCCAAACTTCGATTCCCAGTTGCAGGGAAGCTCACGCGGTGTCCCCTCTTCAAAAATAAAGTAGTCCTGATAGCGCTTGTCGCCCGCGATGGCTCGCTGAAACCACTCATGCTCGCTCGAAACATGGTTAAATACCATGTCGAGCATAAGGCCGATGCCGCGCGCATGCGCCTCGCGCGAAAGCTCTTCGAACTCCTCCATGGTTCCAAATCGCGGATCGATGCTTCGGTAATCGGCCACGTCGTAGCCGTTATCCTTTTGCGGCGAGACAAAAAATGGGGTTATCCAGAGGTAATCGATACCAAGCTGCTTGAGGTAGTCGAGCTTTTGCGTGATGCCGGGCAGATCGCCCCAGCCGTCACCATTAGAATCGTTAAAGCTCTTGGGATAGATTTGGTACACGACCTTATTGCTGATATCAAGCATCGCTCGTCCTCCCTCCAACAGGAAATGTGAAATTCGCGAGCACCGCTGACGAACAAAGCCGCCGCGGCGCTCGTAGGGTTACTGCTCGTAGGGTTACTTATCCTGAGCGGCCAACTCCGCGCGAATCTCGGCGGCACTGGCCTCGGCCTCCTCGCGAATGCCTTTCTTGGAGCCCACGATAACCGTCAGGACAAAAGGAACGACCAGCACGATGAGCATACAAACCGCAAACATCGCCCAGCTGTCAGGCTGCATCGAAAGGATTCCCGGCAGGCCACCGACGCCAACGGCGTTTGCGGTGCAGTTTGTCACCACGCTCAAAAGACCAGCAAGGGAGGAGCCGATCATGGCACACACAAACGGGAACGTGTACTTAAGGTTGACGCCGAACATGGCAGGCTCGGTAACACCCAGGTAGCAAGAGATGATGGCGGGGATATTTACCTGCTGGTCACGATCGTTGGAACGCTGCAGGTACGCCATGCCCAATACAGCCGAGCCTTGTGCGATATTGGAAAGCGCGATCATGGGCCAAAGCATAGTGCCACCAAAATCGGCAATCAGCTGCAGGTCGATGGCGTTAGACATGTGGTGCAGGCCGGTAATAACCAGCGGCGCATAAAACGCACCAAAGAGAGCGCCGAACAGGGCGCGGAACGGGCCGGTGATGCCGGCGTAAATGATGGCGGAGACACCGCTACCGAGCCACCAGCCAATGGGTCCAAGGACAAAGTGGGCGGCCATGACGGCAAGCAGCAGGCTGCAGAATGGAACGACGATCATCGAGACGACCTCGGGCGTGATCTTGCGGAAGAAACGCTCCAAGAAGCCAAGTGTAACTGCGGCGAGAATCGCGGGAATGACCTGCGCCTGATAGCCGATCATATTGACCTGGGCAAAGCCAAAGTCCCACTGCGGAATCTGATCAGCCGGCGTGCCGGCAACGGAATAGGCGTTAAGAAGCTGCCCGGAGATAAGCGTCAAACCCAAAACGATACCGAGCATAGGCGTGCCACCCATCTTTTTGGTGACCGACCAACAGATGCCTACTGGAATGCCAGTATGGAAGACCGCCTCGCCAATCAACCATAAAAAGCTGTCGACGCCAGCCCAAAATTGACTCAGCTGCACGAGCGTCTGCGTACCGTCGCCAAACACATACAGCGAATCGATGCAATTGCGGAAACCGAGAATGAGGCCGCCGACGATAACAGCGGGAATGATGGGTGCAAATACCTCGGCGATAACCGTCATGGCGCGCTGAATGGGATTCTGGTTTTGGACGGCGGCGGCCTTGGCTGCGTCCTTGCTCACGCCCTCGATTCCGGCGATCTCAGTAAACTCCGAATAGTAGGCTTTGACGTCGTTACCAATGATGACCTGGAACTGCCCAGCCTGCGTAAAGCTGCCCTTGGTATAGGGAAGCGCCTCGATACCCGGCACGTCGGCCTTCGATTCATCGTTGAGGACAAACCTCATACGCGTCATACAGTGGCTCACAGCGGCAATATTGTCCTTGCCTCCCACCAGCTCGAGCAGCTTGGTCGCGTCGTCCGCATACTTACCCATGCGTTCCTCCTTCTGCGCTTTTCGACAGAACACTGTAGGTGGCCCACCCGCCTTTAAATGACAACTTATTTGAATAAGTTGTTTGACAGCAACTAGTTTAGCCAGATTGATTCTACGTTTCTTGACTTATTTGAATAAGTTGCTGAACGGTCGATTTTTCACTGCGAACGGAGAGCATCGGATTCGAACGGTATACTGAAATACAACTTATTTAAATGATTCAAAGGACAGCTATGAAGGCCATCTGGCAAGGCATCTACACCGATATCAAAGGCGACATTCTTGAGGGAACGTATCCTTTTCAGTCGTTTCTCCCCTCCGAGGCCCAACTCGTCCAAAAATACGAGTGCTCGCACAACACACTTCGACGCGCCCTCACGGCTCTCGCCGACGAGGGGTTGGTGCAGCCGATCCATGGCAAGGGTGTCCGCGTCATCTGGCGCCCGCGAAGCCGCGCCCTCTTTGAAGTTGGCGGCATCGAGACATACGACGAATCCATCAGGCGCCTGGAGCTTGATTCCGAAACAAAGGTGACGCTCTTTGAGCAAGTCAAAGCCACCGAAAAGGCAGCCCACAGAACGGGGTTTGAAGTCGGGTCAGTTCTCATTCATCTCGAGCGTGTTCGTTCCATAGCCGGTTGCCCAGTCATTCGCGATGAAAGCTATTTTTTGGCAAGCGACGTACAGGGGCTCGATGCCGATAAGGCCTCAAGCTCCATTTATCGATATCTCGAGCAGGACCTTGGCCTTAAGATTGCCCAAAGCCGTCGCGAAATAACCGTCGAACCCGCCACCAAGCGCGACTATGAGCTGTTGGACCTTCCCGAAGGCTGCTACATGGCCGTTATGTCCAACCAAGTCTTTACCGCCGCCGGAGAAATGTTCGAATACACCTGTTCGCGACACCGCCCCGACTACTTTGTCTTTCACGACATCGCTCGACGCAAGTAGCAGCGAAAAACGGCTCAAATCCAAACCCGGATTTGAGCCGTTTTTATTTGTTGATGTCGCGTAATCAACAGCGAGCGGGTCGCAAGTGCCCCAGGTTGCCGTGAAAGAGGAGCGACGCGTACTTCGGTACGCGAGCGACGGCTTGAACGGCAAGATGGGGTGCTTGCGGCCCGCGCAGCGTCGAGCAGTTACGCGGTTTGGTAAAACCGCGTAACAAAACTAGTCACGCGTCAGCTTGCGGTGGATGCGATGCGGCTGAGCTGCGTCCTCGCCCAGGCGCTCGATGCGGTTGGCCTGATAGGCCTCGAAGTTGCCCTCGAACCAATACCAGTTGCCCGGATTCTCGTCGGTGCCCTCCCACGCCAGAATGTGCGTGGCGACGCGGTCCAGGAACATACGGTCGTGGCTAATGACCACCGAGCAGCCCGGGAACTCGAGCAGCGCTGCCTCGAGCGAGGACAGCGTCTCGACGTCGAGGTCGTTCGTGGGCTCGTCGAGGAGCAGCAGGTTGCCGCCCTGCTTGAGCGTAAGCGCCAAGTTCAGACGATTGCGCTCGCCACCGGAGAGCACACCGGCGCGCTTCTGCTGGTCCTGGCCCTTAAAGCCAAAACTCGCCACATAAGCGCGGCTCGGAACCTCGGTCTCGCCGACCATCATGTGGTCCAGGCCGTCCGAGACGACCTCCCATAGGTTCTTATCGGGATCGATGCCGGAACGGTTCTGGTCGACGTAGGAAATCTTGACGGTCTCGCCCACCTCGAGCTCGCCCGAAGTCAGCGGCTCCAGACCCACAATCGTCTTGAACAGCGTGGTCTTACCGACGCCGTTGGGGCCGATCACACCCACGATGCCGTTGCGCGGCAGGGTGAACGAAAGATCGTCGATGAGCACGCGGCCGTCGAACTCTTTGTGCAGGTGATGGGCCTCGAGCACCTTGTTGCCCAGACGCGGACCCACAGGGATGCGGATGTCGGTCCAGTCGAGCTTCTGGCTTGCGCGGGCCTCGGCCTCCATCTCCTCGTAGCGAGCCAGACGGGCCTTGTTCTTGGCCTGGCGGGCCTTGGGCGAGCTGCGCACCCACTCGAGCTCGGCCTCCATGCGCTTGGCGAGCTTGGCATCGCGGTTGCCCTGAGCCTCGATACGCGCGGCCTTGGTCTCCAGATACGTGGAGTAGTTGCCCTTGTAGGGGTAGAGGTGGCCGCGGTCGACCTCGCAGATCCACTCGGCGACGTTATCCAGGAAGTAGCGGTCATGCGTGACGGCAAGCACAGCGCCCTGATAGTTATGCAGGAAGTGCTCGAGCCACAGGATCGACTCGGCGTCCAGGTGGTTCGTGGGCTCGTCAAGCAGCAGCAGGTCGGGAGCCTCGAGCAGCAGCTTGCACAGGGCCACGCGGCGGCGCTCGCCGCCGGAAAGCACGTTAACCGGCATGTCAGAATCGGGCAGCTGCAGGGCGTCCATGGCCTGGCCGAGCTTGGAATCGATATCCCAACCGTCGGCGGCGTCGATCTCGTCCTGGAGCTTGCCCATCTCGGCCATGAGGGCGTCCATGTCGCAATCCGGGTCGCACATCTCCTCGCCGATCTTGTTGAAGCGATCGACTTTGGCGATCATGTCACCAAACGCCATGCGCACGTTCTCGATGACGGTCTTGTCGTCGTCGAGCGGCGGCTCCTGCTGCAGGATTCCTACGGTGTAGCCGGGGGTGAGCCTGGCATCGCCGTTGGAAACTTCCTCGATGCCAGCCATAATCTTGAGCAGGGTCGACTTGCCCATGCCGTTGGGGCCCACGACGCCGATCTTGGCACCGGGATAGAAGCTCAGGGTCACGTCGTCAAGGATCACCTTGTCGCCATGGGCCTTGCGAGCCTGATACATGCTGTAAATGAACTCAGCCAATGTCCGTTTCTCCTTATCTAGCTGCGGAAATCTTCTCCCCCTGTCCGTTTTGGAAAAGCGGGGGGCAATCCGCGCGTTCTAATAAAAGGGGGCATGGTCGCCCACACCCCCTAATACTACCTGGGAAAAGTCCCCCGGAACAAAATATGAACTGCGTACGCTAGTTTTCCGCAACCTTAGCGAACAGCCCGCTGAGACTTGCGCCACAGCAGATACGAGTAGACGTAGGCAGCTCCGGCCAATCCAAACGCCAGCACCGCGATCACTGTGGCGACGACTTCACTCGATAGCACGCTGCCCGCTACACCCATCACAATCAGACCAACGCCCAGCACCATAAAGCAGGCGCCACCAAAACGCTGCGTACGGCGCCAGTTCTCGGGGTCGGCAAGCGCCCAAGGCGTCTTGATGCCCAGCGTGTAGTTTTGCTTCACACGCGGCAGGTAGTTGCCCATTCCAATAAAGAGCAAACCGATAGCGCCCGATACCAGCAAATTGACCGTGCCAGCAGCAGGCACCACACCCCATACGGTAAGCTCCCCCAGCCAGCTTATGGCACACATGGCCAGCGTGAAGGCGATTACGAAACCCTGATAGAACTTGCCCGAAGTCCGATACGCCTCGCCCTTGGGGTCGATGCGCGGCACCACGTAGAACACCGCCAAAAGCACCAGCGGCAGTGCGCCGAGCGCAGAGGCCATCCAACTGGGACCCCAACCGTTAACGGCGCCGCTCGCTCCCCAGTGCGTGGGAATCTGCGCAGGCAAGCTCGGCATCACCATAAGGTGTGCCGCGACATTGGCAACGCACAGCACCACGAGCACGGCCCACACGCGCGGCGATACCCCCGTGGCGTGAATGCCCTTGTTTTCGTTATTCATCCTTACCACCTTCAGTGTTTCTAAAGCTCATAAACCAGCCAATCAAGTCCTGCATGACAGTGGTGTTTAAGCTGTATACGATGTTTTGACCATGACGCTCGTCGGTCACCAACCCAGCGTTTTTAAGCGTCGCCAAATGATGGCTCAATGACGGTTTGCTGATGTCAAAATGCTCGGCAAGCTCTCCGGCCGTACAATTGCCCTCGCGCAACAGTTCCAAAATGTGACGCCGTGTAGGATCGGCCAGCGCTTTAAAACCCTCTCCCGGCATAGGACCTCCTCTCAGTATTTCGTTCGACGCGCACACTATACTCAATATTTAGATATTTGTCTAACTATCTAATCTTATACTCAAAAAAATAGCCGCCCCCGCGTAATGCGAAGACGGCCACTTCTCACGCTACAAACGTGTTTGGGAGTTGGCCAACCCGCGGCAACGGGTGCCACCTGCTTCATCTTATGCGAATCCCGGTCTCGTTTCAACAAACCCCTAGGGCTCAAATGGAATCGCGATAATACCTATAATGGCGATAGCCAAAACACGACCCGCTTCCCCATCGGAGGATATCTATGACCGAAACCGCAGCTGCAGCTCCCGTCGAGACACGCGACACCAAGCTCGAGATTATCATGGGCCGCGAGGCGCTCGATAAACTCGCCAACGCCACGGTGCTGGTGCTTGGCTGCGGCGGCGTGGGCTCCAACTGCTGCGAGGCACTTGCCCGTGGCGGCATCGGTCATTTTGTGATCTTGGACAAGGACATCATCGCGCCCAGCAACATCAACCGCCAGGCTATCGCCTTTCACAGCACCATCGGCAAGCGCAAAGTGGATGTAATGGAAGCCATGATCAACGACATCAACCCCGCCGCCGCTGTCATCAAACGTACCGAATACCTGTTGAGCGACAACATCGATGAGTTCTTCGCAAGTGTTTTGGAGCAGACGGACGGCAAGCTCGACTACGTCGTCGACGCCATCGACACCATCTCGGCCAAGCTCACCATTGCCAAATATGCTCAGGACCACGACATTCATTTGGTTAGCTCCATGGGCGGGGCCAACAAGCTCCACCCCGAATGCCTGCGTTTTGCCGACATTTTTGACACCGTGCGCGACCCTATGAGCCGCATCATGCGCAAAGAGTGCAAAAAGCGTGGCATCAAGAGCCTTCGCGTGTTGTTTAGCTGCGAGGAATCGGTTAAGACACAGCCTCGCGACCCTTCCAACATCCACGAGCGTACCGAGCTGGGAACCGCGAGCTTTATGCCGCCCATCATGGGCCAGATGATCGCCGGCGAGGTTATCCGCCAGATCAGCGGACGCGGCACCGAGCGCGTGCGCGCCGACGGCCAGCGCTTGGACTAGCAGGGATGCCGCGATGGAGCCGCAGCTGTTTGATGCACACTGTCATCTTGATTTGATGGCTTGCCCGGATACCGTTGCCGATGAGGCGACGGCACTGGGCCTGGGTCTATTTGACTGCGGCGTCGACCCACGCGACTTCGCGGCAGCAAAAACACGCGCCAGTCACCGCCCGAGCATCATCGCGGGCGTAGGGCTCCATCCCTGGTGGCTCGCCGACGGCCGATGCGGAACCGCCGAAATCAATCTACTTTGCGAAGTCGCTGCACAAGAGCGTTTTATCGGCGAGATCGGGCTCGACTTTTCCGCACGCTTTGTTGGAAGCGAGCCGTTACAAATACAGGCACTTGAACGGCTCTGCGATGCACTTGTGCATCATCCTCTTACCGGGCGCGTGATATCAATTCACGCCGTTCGTTCGGCAGGAACCGTACTGGACGTCCTCGAGTCGCACGGATTGCTCACCCCAAGGCCCGACTCCCCCGTTATCACCTTCCACTGGTTTAGCGGTACCTCGGACGAACTCGTCCGCGCGCGTAATGCGGGCTGTAATTTTTCCGTCAACGAACGCATGCTTGCGTCTAAACGTGGACGCGAATATGCCCGGCAGATTCCACTCGATCGTTTACTGCTCGAGACCGATGCGCCGGCCGAGCCAAACGCAGAAACAAGCGCGCAATCGCTCATCAAATCGCTCACAAGAACCTCAGAACGCATCGCCTCGCTCAAAGACTGTGACGCAAAGCGCATCGAGTCGGCAGTTTTAGCAAATGCGCACTCTGTTTTTGACCTTCGCTAACCCCTGTGGGAAAAAATGCCAAGGGACATGCGAATCGCACCACGCAGTCCCTATTGGAAGGCAGTACAATTCGGCAGCATTACACCAATTCGTGCATGAGATCACGGTTGCGCGCATACAATTCGTCAAAGATATGACGGCGCGACGCATATAACTCGCGGGCAGCCATATCGGGCACGATTGTTTGCGCAACGCCAAGGACTTGGGCGAGCTCATCCCATGATGCATGGGCGCCACCTGCGAGAGCTGCCATGATGGCATCACCGAAGCATGCGCCCACTGTAACCTTGGCAACCGAGACCTCGCGCCCACATACGTCGGCGATAGCTTGCATCCAAACTGGATTCTTGGTTCCACCTCCGACAAGCATAATGCGCCCAATTGGCAGCCCATGCTCTCGCTCGATAATGTCGACATGGGATGCAACGGTATACGCGACGCCTTCCAAGGCGGCGCGAACCATATGGGCTCGCGTATGCCTTCCGGTCAGGCCAAAGAAGACGCCGCGCGCCTCGGGACCGTTGAGCGGAGTACGCTCCCCCGTAAAGTACGGCAGACACAGGAGCCCATCGGCACCCGGCGCCACATCGGCGGCATCATGCGCCATAACCGAATATGCATCGGGGCCACCGTGGCCCTCGGCCTCTACGGCGTCGCAATACAGCTCTTGGCGCAGCTACGATGCGAGCACACCCGCCGTATTGGTCCCCGCGCAGATCCCGTAAGTTCCGGGAATGATAAACGTCCCTGACCACAGGCGGGCATCATCGACCATATGATCAGCTAAGTAGATGAAATACGCCGTGCTCCCCAACTGAACCATCATATCGCCGGGACGGAATACACCCGTCGAAATGGCCTCGGCACCAGAGTCGCCCGTTCCCACTAAGACAGGTGTCCCCGCCGCGAGCCCCGTCGCCTCAGCCGCACGCTGCGACGCTCGCGGACCTCATCGGCAAGCTCGCCCGAAGCGCCACGACCGGCAGCCGAACCGCCGACGACCATCGCATCCGGTAGGCAATTAAGGAGAAGTGAATCGGCAACGTCCACAGTCGAGCGGTCGTTGAGATACCCCCCCCCCCGCTCGTGATGAAGTGAAAAAGCTTAAGGTCGTCCAAGCGCAGCGCCGCCTTGCGACGCATGTTGTTAGCATAATCTCGGTTAATCAGCCCGAGATCACCGGCCCAGGCACCGCAAAAAATGCAGCGCGTGAACTGCGCTTGGCGGCCTCCACGACCCGCGATACGATTCCACCCGGATAATACAACGGATCACCTGACAGAGGACGCAGACTAAACTGAAGGGACTGACCCCGGAGGAGTTCCGGAGCCAGTCCCTTGCGGCGTAGTTCTTATTTAAGCCGTCCAAGTTTTGGGGTGCAGCTCATTATTGCAGGGACGTTACTCCCCCAGCACCTCGACGTACACTTTTCGCTTCTGCGGACCGTCAAACTCCGCAAGATAGATGTTCTGGGCACCTCCGCACACGATGTGGCCATCTTGGACGGGAAAGAAGCAACTGTTTCCACAAATCATGCTCTTGATATGCCCACAGGAGTTGTTACCGGTGGCTCCATAGCTCGGCAGGAAGTGTGCATGCGCATAGGGGGCATCGAGTGGGGCGATGCGATCAAGCGTCTCCATAAGATCCGTCTCCACGCAGGGCAGCCCCTCGTTTACCACGATTCCGCAGGTCGTATGCGACAAAATAATCGCCGCCAAGCCATTGGTCACCGAGCTGCGCTCGATGGCAGCGTGCACGTCCTCGGTAATATCGATGAACTGGTCCGGAGCAGTCGATAGATAGCTCAATGTCTCGAGCGTCACCATGTTCACTCATCCCCTTCAAGAAAACGCAGGGCATTGCCCCAGTAGAGCCTTTCTCGCGCATCATCGCGCATGGGCACGGTATCGAGCGCCCGCTTGAGTTTGAATGCACGGAAGCGCGGCGTATTGCTGGCGAACATCACTTGGTGCGATAGCGCGCGCTCATACCACAGCGGCCCCATATCGACCGTGAAAAGACGCTGCATCATCTCCTCGGGCGAATCGATGTAAGTGATAGAGGTGTCCGCGTAGCAGTTGGGATACTTGAGCAGCATCGCCACGGTCTCGCGCACCCACGGCCAGCCAAAATGGGTCAAACTAAAACGCACATTTGGATGCGTTGCGATTGTGTGCTCAAATGCAAGCGGGTTACTGCGCGAGAGCTCTGCGCCCGGCTCCCAAGACATACCGGCATGGAAAACCACCGGCTTGTTATAGCGCTCGCACAGTTCGTAAAGCGGCTCGGCCACAGCATCATCGGGGGCAAAACCCTGCTTTGCAGGATGCAGGCAAAGCCCCTTTGCCCCCAACTCGGTAAAAGCGCGCTCCAATTCGTCTGCGGCACCGCTCATCTGCGGGTCTACGCTCGCAAATCCCCACAGACGATCGGGATGTGCGGCAACCAGCATGGCAATCTGGTCATTGGTGCCAAAGTGCCCTCCGCATGCCGTGGTTACATCGAGCGGCATGAGCACGCTCTTCTGCACATCGCAGACGTCCATCTCGACTTGAAGCTCATCCCAATCCATGGGGCCCATATGCCCCATACCAAATTCTCGTGACCAAAAACCGAATCCATCAGGCTCATCACCCGGCGTACAGATCTCGCCGTAGAGCATAGGATGGACCAACATGTCGATAACCATTTCGTACTCCTTTCCAGGCATTTGACCCTAGTACGGCTCAAAAGAACCAATCACTCGGGACGACAGCTCGGCGCCCGCCTTCATACACGCCGGAATATCAAGGCCATCGATCACGCCCTTGGTAAACCCGGCGATATACGAGTCGCCGGCACCCACGGTATTAACGACCTTCTCCGCCGGCACGATCCCGCACTCATAGAAGCGCTCACCGTCATAGGCAATGCTTCCCTTCTCGCCAAGCGTGGCAACCGCAACGCGCGGCCCCAATTCCTGCGCGTGACGTACCCAGTCTCGCAGCTCCGGAGTGTCATCTTCAAACGACATAAATGCGTAGTCAACGTAGGGAAAATGATTCTCGCAGGCATATTCGGGATCCTGGCTGAACACCGAGAAGTCCATAACCACCGTCTTGCCCGCATCATGCCACTCGGGCAGGAGGTCCAAACAATTGCCAAACAGGTCGGTATGAATGATGTCATGCTCTAGGATAAACGCCCGGTCGTCTTCATTCGGTCGATATGTCTCCATTACGCCATCGATTGCCTCGAGATGCACACGATCGACGCCGTCTTTCAATGCCATGAGCATCACCGAAGTGTCGCCATCCTCCACCCGCAGGTGTGAGATATCGAACCCCTCAGCGGCCAGCGCCTCCCTCATCTTGTCTCCGTACTCGTCCTTGCCGACAACCGACACGGCGGATACCGAAACGCCCATTCGTGCAAGATGGATACCCCAGTCAATGCCGTTACCAGTCGGATAGAACACGCCGATGTTTTGATAGACGTCCGCGCAGCAAAAACCAGCCGCACACGCTTTAATACCCATACTCTTCTCCAATGTTCAAAAGGGGACCCACCACATAACGAGCCCCCCTTTTTGCGTTTCGCTTATTGTTTTGCATCGGCTGTCCAAGGCCTCATAGCCAGACCGCCGTACGCTTTCTTAAGCTATTCGACGATTGGTGCTCCGTGGCCCCAAGAGCCTTCCATGCCGCACACGGTCGAGGCAAACCCGGCAGCAAAATCGAGCGCGCGCTCGATGGCCTCGGCGCCATCCTCACCACGCTTGGCGGAATCGAGATAGCACATCAAAAATGAGGTGAGGAACGAGTCGCCCGCCCCCATGGTGTCCTTCATGTCCGTTACCGGTTTAGCCAGCTGGCGGTAATAACGCTCGCCGTCGTAAGCAATGCAGCCCTCGGCACCCGCCGTAGCCGACACAAAACGCGGACCCAGGCCCTTCACCCATGCCAGACGCTCGCGAATCTCGTCCTCACTCGCGGCATCCGCCGCACTAAAGAAAGCAAAATCGACGTAGGGCGCAATCTGCTCGTAGTACTCGTCGGTGGAGTCGTCCGAAAAGTCAAAAGAGACCGTGACGCCCGCAGCCTTCAACTTGGGCAGCTCGCGCTCGGTAAAGCAATAGTTGCCCGAATGAACCACATCGAACTGCTTCATGTACGAAAGGTCAAAGCGATCGAGGACATAGCGCGCATCGCCACGGATACCGCCCTCGTTGGAGCCGAGGAAGACACGGTCACCGTCAACGACGGTCACGCGAGCCGCTCCGTTCTCGCCAATCATCTGCTCGCACTTGTCAAGTTCGATACCCTCATCCTCGAGGCTTGCAATGACATGCTCGGCAGCGGCGTCATTGCCAAAAATGCCCATGTATGCGGAGCGTGCGGCACCGCATTTCTTGGCATAAACGGCGAAGTTCACCGCGTTGCCGCCAGGATACATGGTGTGGATATGCTCGTAGCGATCGACGACGTTGTCGCCAAATCCGAGCGCGTTAACGTTAAATGCCATGGTATTTACCCCTCTAGTACTCGACGACGCCCATGTAGCGACGGAAATCGGGATCATGGTCAAACACCTTGCCGCGTGCGGCACGCAGCTCGCAGTTCATGGCGTAGAACAGCACCGGGTCCAGATAGGCACGGACGCTCGCCGGCACGGCTTCCATACCGTACTCCTTGGCATCGAGCACCATCAGCGTATCGGTATGCGTCTTAAGGAACGCCAGGGCGCGCTCGTCCATAGCACGGCACTCGCTGGAGCCCATCTGCAGGAAGTAAAAAACGCCATCCTGAGTAGCCTCGAAGGGGCCATGGAAGTACTCGGCAGAGTGGATGTAGCTGCAGTGCTGCCACTGCATCTCCATAAGAGAGCAGATAGCGAAACCGTAGGTCTGGCTAAAGTTGGGACCGCTGCCCAGAATATAGAAGAACTCATGCTCCTGGCAAAGCTTGGCAA
This sequence comes from Collinsella sp. AF31-11, assembly GCF_003475605.1. NCBI lineage: Bacteria > Bacillati > Actinomycetota > Coriobacteriia > Coriobacteriales > Coriobacteriaceae > Collinsella > Collinsella sp. AF31-11. The sequence goes on along the minus strand of NZ_QRQS01000006.1, from coordinate 93,974 downwards.
AACGATCGCCCAGCTCGGCATTTACCTTCTCGCGTGCCGGGGGAAGAATCTTATCCATCTCGGCGATACCGGCATACATATCGGCAAGATCGGCGTAGCCCTCCTGCTGATCGAGCAGCTCTGCCGCAAGCGACAGCGAAATGCCAGCGGGGACCTCGGCCTGCGGCACACCCTCGCCCCACGGGTAGACCCACGTGGTCCACTTGCCGGAGTCAATCTTGGATCCAGCGTTGTCGGTCTGGGCGATTACCGTAGCGCCGGCAGCAAGGGCAATCTCACAGCCCTCGACGACCTCGGGGGTGTTGCCACTGTGGCTGCAAGCAATGACCAGGGATTTCTCACCCAAGCGGCGTGGGCGCATGATATCAAACTCGCGAGCCGTATAGATATACGAAGTGAAGGTGGTTGCCTCGCGCTGCAGAAGCTCATGAGCCGGGATCAAATCGATCATGGAACCACCGCAAGCAATCCAGTAGACGCTGTCAAACTTGCCCTTCTCGGCAATTGCCTCTTTGATCAGATCGTGTGCGTTCATATCCAGTTCCTTTCTTGTTTAGTCCGCAATCAATGACGTTGGCTGCGTGGCCGATAGTTGTTTTAGTCAATCAGATATTTCTCGAATGCGGCCATGTTCTTGGCATCTGCCGCCGCCGGGTCATCGTAGTAACGGCCGTCCGTGATTTCCTGGCCCAGCATGCCGTCGAAACCATGGGCGTTGAGTGTGGCGACGAAGGCGTCCATATCGCGCTTGCCATCGCCCCACACCAGATGGCCATACGGGTCGCCGTCGATAAAGTGCATCTCGTGAATTGCCCCATCACCAAAGGCGGCAAACCAGTCCTCAAGCGTCTCGCCTGCAACGCCCATCGCGGTTGTATCAACCATGGGCTGTAAGTACGGGCTCGCGACCTCGTCAATCATGCGCTTCGCATCGGAAACCGTCGTCACAAGGTTGCTCTCCTCGGGACGCAGGCTTTCCATCGTAAGCACCAGACCGTGCTCGCCGGCATACTCCGCCAGAATGGACAAGTGCTCGCGGCTGCGCTTCCAGGCTTCCTCGCGGTCCTCGTCCCAGTCGCCCCAGCCCGAGTTGACGGACATACGGTCGCACCCAAGTACCCCGGCAAGCTCAATGCCGTGCTTAAAGTACGCCAGGCTGCGCTGTTCATGCAGCGGTTTGCGTGCGCAGTACTGCCAAGGATAGACAACATTCTCGGGGCACAGAGTACGATACCTAAGCCCACGGTCTGCAGCTTTTTTCGCCAGGGCCTCAGCCTCAAAGTAGCCCGTATGGTCGAGTGTCACATGCGGCTCTGCACACCACAGCTCAATGGACTCAAAGCCCAAACGCTGCTGCACATCAAGGAAGTAATCGAGCGACCACATGATGTAGTGGATATTCATGCCCGCAATCTGTTCGCGGCGCAGCGTCGGCTTGGATTCAGACATCTTATGCCTCCCTATTTCTATCGAACACGATTTGTCCGTCCGACATCGTCATATCAACCGCAAGATTGCGTGCGTCGTGATAATCGAGGTCGAACACATCCCGATCGAGCACGCAGATATCGGCAAGCTTGCCGACCTCGAGCGTACCCAGCTCGTCTTCGCGCATCAGATCGTACGCGCCGCCGGCAGTCCAAGCGCGCAAGAGCTCGACAAGTGTCAGCGCGTTGGCCTCATTCACGGGCAGTCCATCGTCGAAGTATCCGCCGCACGCGCTGTAGATTGACTCGCCCAGGCTCGGAATCAGCAGCGGCAAATCCGTACCACAGCACACCGTGCATCCGGAATCTTCCATGCCGCGGCGATTCCAGCTGTGCAAAAGTCGCGTCTCGCCAATTTGTCGACACATCATCGACAGGCAATCCTCGCGCCGGTCCAGCGTCAAAATCTGCGGATAGACCTCGCAAATTCCACCTAACTTGCCAAACTCGACAAGATCGGTCGGATCAGAGTTCTCGAGATCGGTAATCGCATGGCGGCGAAGCAACCGTCCATGCTCGTCTCGAGGCAGCGAGGCATAGAGCGCCACGGTGCGACGAACGGCGCCATCGCCCTGGCAATGCAAGGAATATCGGAAGCCGTCAGCATCAATTGCGCGCAGCTCGTTCTCAATCAGATCCCACTCGGGCTCCTCGACAACCGTCTTGCCGGCAGCGCCCGCATCGGCCGTGTCCTCATAGGGGTCAATCATCTCGGCAAGCCCCGCCCATACGCCGCGATCGGTCATACGGTTGAAGCCAGAAAAACGAACGAACGGACCCCGGAAGCGCTCTCGTGCCTCGCGAGCATATGACAGATTTGCACCGGCACCCACCGGCTGCGACATCATAGAGACGCGAACCGTCAGCTCACCAGATTCCTCACGGCGAGCCATTTCGTCGGCAAAACCGTAGTAGTCATCAAACGCCATCTCCTTGATGGCGGTAACGCCGCGCTCGTTAAGCATGCCCATGTAGTCCGAATACCCCGCACGTACCTCGGGCAGCGAGAGGAAATCGCTCATCATGCGCCAGATCTTCTCGGCATAACACGCCTGGGGTGTGAAGCCGTATCGCGCACTGGCGGCAGCATTGAGAACGCAGGTCTCCGCACCCGGTGTAAAGCAGACGACAGGGATATCGCCAAAACAATCGTCAAACACAGCTGCCGTATTTGCGTTCTCGGCATCCGATGCCAACGTTTCGGGCAGGTTGTGGCCAAAAGCCGCCGCGCAATCCGGATGATCTTCTTTCCATGCACGCAAGAGCGACACGGCCTCTTTGGCATCAGCGATGCCGGACAGATCAGACCCCAACGTCCGCAGCGCCCAGCCTGTATAGAAGGTATGCACATCGATCAGGCCAGGCATGACAGTGCGGTCGCCCAGGTCAACTACCTCGTCCGCCTGGGTCAAATACGAAGCTACCTCACACTTGGTGCCAACCGCCTCAATTCGATTGTCACGGACCGCTACGAAACCTTCAAACGGCAGGTCCCCCGTACCGGTAAAGACGCTCTTAGACGTCAGGACCGTCAAACGATCGGACATTATAATCACCTACGCCGGAAGCATGCCAGAAATGGCAGTAATGACCAAGCCAAACACGACCATGAAGATGAAGAACTTCCAAATGGTCTTCCACCATTGGCCAAACGAAATCTTAGCCACGCCAAGGCCGGCAACCGTCATGCCCGCCACGGGACTGATGGTGTTGATGGTCTGGTTGGCAAACTGGAGCGCGGTAACGGCCGCCTCGGGATTGAGGCCCATGAGCTCGGTCAGGGGGCCCATAACGGGCATGGTGAGTGCCGCCAGGCCAGAACTCGAGGGAACCAGCAAAGAGAGCAGGCCAAGGACGATATACATAAACGTGGTGTAGACGGCGGCGGGTGCACCGGCGAGCGCAGTAGCGAGCACCTGGAGGATGGTGTCGATGATCATGCCGCCTTCGGCGATGACCAGAATACCGCGAGCGATACCGATAACGATGGCGGCGTACGCAAAGTCGGCGAGGCCTTTAACGAACTCCTCAGCAATCGTCTGCTGGTCAAGACCGCCCAGGATACCGGCAAGCAAGCCCATGCCAAGGAACACGGCGGAAATCTCATTCATGTACCAACCCTGGGTAACAAGACCCCAGACGATAATGCCCATACCGCAAGCAAAATCGATAAGCACGAGCTTCTGACGGATAGTGAACTCTTCCTCGATGGAGGCATCGATCACGGAAAACTCGATACGCTTGAGCTTATCGTCCTCGTACGTAATGGACGACTCGGGGTTTTTCTTGACGCGCATGGCGTAGCGCATGGCCCATGCGATACCGACGGCAGTGAAGATGACCCAAGAAACGGCGCGCAGCCACAGTTGCGGATTGCCCTCGATGCCAATGATGCCTTGGGCGATCAAAACATTAAACGGGTCGATGGTCGAAGCGCAATATCCCAGGTTAGGACCAAGGAAGCAGATGATGAATGCCGTCATCGAGTCATAACCGATACCCATCATGATGGGAATGAAGATGGCATAGAACGGCAGGGCTTCCTCAGACATACCAAACGTGGTGCCGCAAATGGACAGCAACGTCATCGTGATGGGAATGATGAGGATGTCCTTGTTCTTGAGCTTTTTAATCACACGGCTCATACCGGCATTCAAAGCGTTGGTCTTGGTGATAATTGCGAACGATCCGCCAATCAATAAGACAAACGCAACGACGTCGGCAGCCTCCTGGATGCCCTTAGTGGGCGCTTGCAGGACCGCGAAGATATCCTGACCCAGATTGATGGTCTCGCCGGTCTCGGAATCTGTGTAGTTCTTATCGACCTGTTCATAGGTTCCAGCAACGGCGACTTCACGCTCGCCCGCCGCTGTCGAAATCGTCTTGCGCTGATACTGACCAGAGGGAACGATCCAAGTCAAGACCGCAAAGACAACGATCAGCAAGAACATGATCGTATAGACATGCGGTAATTTGAACTTAAAACGTCTGTTTGTCTTCTTCGCCTTCGTATCTGACATAGATACCTCCAAAGAACTCGAGACTGCATCGCATCTCGCTTCAACGTTTGCACAAGGCAAACGTTCTACGACGTTCTATAGATTACCAGCAGCTTTTCTCGTCATCAAGATAATTTCAAACTGATTGCCGCAACGCGGTTGAACGGTTGCGTTTGCGCCGTGAACGGTATGGAAACGTCCGGTGAGATGATTCGCCGGACGTTTCCATACGCAATGTCCTAGATGTCAAAAACGTAGCGAGACCCAACGATCCGCTGACGACCGATGATAAACGGCCGCCGCTGCTCATCGAAAAAGAAGGCTTCCATATAAAACATGGGTTCGCCAACGGGAACTGCCAACAACCGAGCGACCTCGGGCGACGCGCACGCGATCTCAAGCGTGCATGGGTCGGTAAACGCGGGCGTGCGGCCCGTCCGGTTGCGCACGAACTCAAAAATGGATTGGTTAGATAGAGGTGCCGTTGATAGATAGGCGTTGTCCTCGTAAACATATATGTTGTTCTCGAGCATGACAGGGACGCCATCGGCAGTACGCACGCGCTCAACGCAGATCAAGTCAGTTCCAACGGGAACACCAAAGAACTGTGCTTCGGTGGAATCCGCCGGCAGTATCTTTCTCGAAATGACACGCGCCCCCGGTTCCATTCCGTTAGCGCGGCATGCGTCCGAAAAACTCTGGACGTCATCCTTCTGGCGAATCTTGCGCTTGAGCTTGGGGGCATTGACAAACGTGCCTTTCCCCTGTCGCTTCGTTAGATAGCCCTGTTGGACGAGCTCCTCAATAGCGCGTCGCACGGTAACGCGGCCAACTTTATAGCTCTCAGCCAATTCGAATTCGTTGGGTATCCGCGTGCCTGCCTTGTAGGCACCGGAGTTGATTTCGTTTTTGATGATATCGATAACCTGTTGGTACAGCGGTATCGCTGCTTTACCGTCAGTTAGCCCTTCAGTCGGTGGCATATACCCTCTCCAAGCGCAATTAAGTCTAAAACGGGCTTAGGGGCATTCAACAAGTCCTTAAGCCCGCATTAGCTTAAAGTATGCTAGGTGTCGCACCAAAATGTCGGCAATTTACTCATCAGACCCGAAAAACGCGCAACTACCGCGCTCCTAAGAAAGCGTGAGCAGTTCCGGCAGCTGGTCGATAATCTTGTCCGCGGCATCCTGGCTAAAGCCAAAGCGCTCCTCGCGCTTGGCAATCACCGTTAACCCCGCGCGTTTGCCGGCAGTGATACCAGGCACCGAATCCTCAACACAGCAGCAACGGTCCGCAGGCAGCCCCAACAGATCCAGCGCATGCAGGTAGATGTCGGGCTCGGGCTTGCTCTCCTTAAACTGTTCGCCGCTCACCACATACTCAAAGGCATCCGACAGCCCGCATGCATCGAGCACTTCCTCGATGCTGTCCATGGGAGACGAACTCGCCAGCGCCACGCGAACGCCGCGGCGCGGCAACTCTCGAATCGTATCCACAGCGCCCGGGTTAATCAAAGCCTGGTAGTCACGCGGGCGCTTATGCGCCCACTCGTCCCAACGGGCCAACGCTTCCTCGCCAGTGAAGTGCCCTTTACCGGCGCGTTCAAACCAATCGACCAGCATATGCAGGAAGAACTGATGCGAGGTGCCAATCTGCCCGTTCAGCTCCTCTTGGGTCAGGTTCAACCCAAGCTCCTTGGCAAACGCGGCAGTCTCCCCCAGGTAGTAATACTCGGTATCGACGATGACGCCATCCATGTCAAAGATAACGGCGTCGAACGGAAATGCGGACACGGCACCCTCCCTAACAAAAGGACGCCCGCGAGCAGGCGCCCGAACCATGCATTAATCGGCGATTCTAACCCAGCAGCTTATCCAGCGCTACCGCAATACCGTCTTCGTTGTTATTGGCGGTCACCATCTGGGCTACAGCCTTAACCTCATCGACGGCGTTGCCCATGGCAACACCGGTGCCGGCCCACTCAATCATGGACTTGTCGTTCTGGCCATCGCCAAACGATACGACCTCGCTGGCATCGATGCCGAGCTTGGGCAGGGCACCCTCGAGCGCACGAGCCTTGTCGATGCCGGGCGCCGTATATTCAAAGTACCAGTCAGCCGTAAACATACCCGACAGCGTCTGGGTAAAGGGCGCGTACATCTCCTCGTGATGCGCCTGCAGATAGGCCGGATCGCCCGCGGTGAGTAGCTTGTCCACCGGATAGGCATCCGCCACCTCATGAAGGCTCTCGACTTCGCGAATCTTAAGATCGCAGGCGTCGCGCTCGTATTTGACGATATTCTTCTGCGAGCCGTCCGGCAGCGTAATCATGCAGCGATACGAGTCCTCTACATGCAGGTCACGCCCGAGCGAAATCATAGGGATCACGTCAAAGCTGCGAAGATGGTCAATTAGGCGATGCAATTCGTCGACCGGCATGGCCTGATCGAACAGTACCTCGTCGGTCTGAGCGTCGACCACATGCGCGCCGTTAAAGGCAACTAGCAGACCGTCATGGTTTTGGAGGTCGAGCTCCTGCGCCAAGGCGTGCAGCCCCCATGCGGGACGGCCCGAAGCCAAAATGAGCTTAATGCCCGACTCCTGCGCCGCAAGCAGCTTCTCGCGCGTACGCGGGCTGATCACCTTCTTATCGTTGGTAAGCGTACCGTCGATATCCATTGCGATGGCTTTAATTGCCATATGTGCCTCCTTGCATCGTTTTTATCGCGCACTATCTTATCCGAGCCGGGGCACGTTCGCACAGCGCGCGCATGACGGTTGCAAAACCACCCCATTTGAAACAAACGCAAAAAAGTACTTGCAAAGACGCGTTCCGACATATAAGTTGATAAAAGACCGCCGTTGCGGTTTTAAGTAGATCGAGCATATGAAGTTTGAGTTTTAGCGTGTAAGAGAAGGAAGATCGGCAAAATACAACCCCAAACGCAATGACAACTTAATGAGGTAACTGCCACATGTGAGGCACCCAGAGCATTGCTGTCTCGATTTTGAGCACGATGCCTTCCGCCTTGCATGGGCCGTTCCATCCCGCCCCTGCAGCAACTGCCTCACGGGCTCATTGAAAACCGCATAGCACCCCAACGTCAGCACATCACCCACGGCAAGCACATCACTCACGACAACCAACACATCAACAAACAGCACGAACATCAACCGATTGGAGAAGCTATGACAAACCACCACGCTGAAGACGGCGATAAGAAAAGCATTCTGGATGCCCGCATTGAGCGAGCATATGCAAACGAATATGACGCCGCCTTTGCCGCCGCGACCATCAAGAACTACGCGTCGCTACCGCTCGCGACGATCTTGGCCGACCACCCTCAACTGCTGAAGCGCTGCGCAAAGATCATGGGCGACCCCGATATTCGCAAGCTGACAGACCCCTATGCCCCAAAACGCGACAACGATTCGTACGTTCTTACCGTAGGCTGCCTAGCCCATATGCTTACGGCGCTCGACACGAAACTCAAGCTCGAATGGGAACCCGACGAGCGTCATGAACTCGAAAGCAAGCGGAACACCCTGCGCACCGCACTGTTCCTTCCGTTGGACGGCCTCAAGCGCTGCAACGTCGAGCTCAATACACAGGCGCGGCAAAAGCCCGGGACCACGGGGCAGAAAACTCCAAGACCCCATGCGGCCATCGTTGACCGCGACCGATATAACCGCATGACCGCGCACTTTTCCGCCGGGGGAGCAGCCATAAGGACGCTGATCGACCTGCTGTGCCTCCTGAGCATCAACGAGCTATTTGAGGGCTATCTCGCCCTTGTTCCCGCGACGGCACCCAAGTCGGTAGCAAAGATCATCGAGACCTGCAGACGCCAGTTTGAGCGCCATCGCAATGGCAGCGAGATGAACGCCAGCATCGCGCAGTACTACGCGGCTCATTACAAAAATGATGGATGTGCCCCTGTCGAGCATCAGCTGCGGCTCGCCTACACCACGCCCGTCGCAACGCTCCATCGCTTTGGAGCCCTTGGCGCTTGCGAGCCGCACGAACAGGTAGCCTGCCCCACAACCGAGCTCGATCTCAGGCTCGGACGAACCCTGTAGCCCGCCAGCCCCTCCGCGGGCAACAATCCTATTCCACAACACAACCAACAGAAAGGAGTCCTCATGGACACCAATCATTCCCCCATCATCAGCCCCCTCACCATGCGTGAATCCGCCCGAGGTATCACGCTCACCAGCATTTACGATGAGATGCTCGCCCGTCGCGAGCTCTCCGTCATGGGAAACATCGAAACCCCGATGGCCCACGACCTATGCCAGCAGATTCGCCTGCTCGATGCCACCGACCCCAGCCGCACCATCACCATATTTGTCGCCAGCGCCGGCGGAAGCGTGCGATCGGGTCTTGCGATCTATGACGCCATGCGCCTCGCATCGTGCCCCATCCGCACCGTCTGCCTGGAATTCGCCGCGTCCATGGGCGCCGTGATTTTTATGGGCGGCGACGATCGCCGTATGGCGCCCCATGCAGAGCTCATGATTCACGACCCGCTGATCCCCCAGGGGGCAGGCGGCTCGGCACTTGCGCTGCAGGAAACCAGCCGGCGTCTCATGGAGACCCGCAAGACCCTCACGCAAATCCTCTCGGACCGCAGCGGCCTCACGCCCAAGCGCATCCAGTCCCTCACTGCAAAAGACACCTACCTTTCGGCCGAGCGCGCCGTCGAGCTCGGCTTTGCCCACGAAATCCTCTCGACCACCAAGGAGGTCGCCCATGTCTAACCTCGCCAGCCGCCTCGCCGCATCTGAGTCCGCATCGTCCACCATCCTCGCCAAGGATCGAACGCTTTCCTGCGACACCCGCCAAACGGGACTCAACAACAACGCACTTGTGATCGGCCCCTCGGGAGCCGGCAAGACCCGAAACGTCCTCAAGCCCAACCTGCTGCAAATGAACGCAAGCTACATCGTGCTCGACACCAAAGGCACGCTCTGTCGTGAAGTGGGACCCGTGCTGGCAGCCCACGGCTACCGCGTGCAATGTCTCAACTTCGCCGACCTCAACACCGTCCCGGCCCTTGCGCCCGGCATCGAGCGCTGCGGCTACAACCCCCTGAGGCACATTCGCCGCAAGGCGGACGGCAGGCCCAACCAGCAGGACATCCTCTCGGTGGCAAAGGCCATCTGCCCCATCGAGGACAACAACCAGCCTTTTTGGGATCATGCGGCGGCAAACCTGCTGTCGTGTCTTATCGCCTACGTCACCGAACAGCTACCCGCCGACGAGCAGACGATCAGCTCGGTCATCAAGCTGATCGAGCACCTGCAAGACGGTGCCACGGGTCGATTGTTTGACGACCTGATCACGACCGACCCCCAAAGCTATGCCCTCTCGCTATGGCGGCGCTACGCCATTACGCAAAATGCCGAGCGCATGCACGCGAGCATCGTCGGCATCCTTGCCGAAAAGGTCATGTGTCTGGGATTCGACGGTGCGGCACAGCTCTATCGTGAGTGCCATCAGGTGGACTTCGCTTCCATGGGACACACCCCCTGCGCCCTGTTTGTAACCGTGAGCGATATTGACCGCAATCTCGATCCGCTGACCGGCCTCTTTATTTCGCAGGCGTTTATGGGCCTCATTCGTGAGGCCGATAGGCAGCCCGACGGCAGCCTGCCCGTGCCCGTGCGCTTTATGCTCGATGACTTCGCAAATCTGCAGATCCCCCAGATCGACAACGTGCTCTCGATTATCCGAAGCCGCAACATCTGGGCAACGCTGCTGCTGCAGTCGACCAACCAGCTCGATGCGCTCTATGGCGAGGCACGCGCACGCTCCGTCATGGGCAACTGCGACACGCATCTGGTGCTGGCGTTCCAGGATCCCGAGAGCGCCCGGGTGTTTTCCGACCGCGCCGACGCGCTGCCCAGCACGCTCATGGCGACGCCGATCGATCGCTCGTGGCTCTTTGTACGCGGTCGCACTCCCGAACAGGTCGAGCGCTTTAGGCTCGAAGACCATCCGCTCTACGCCGAACTCCCCGAAGCCCAAAGCGTCCAGGTCGAATCCGACCGCTAACGACGTTGCGCGACCCATCGCATCCGACCGACAACAGAAAGGGGCCCGTATCCCAACGGATACGGGCCCCTTTCACCTATTCGTTAGCTTTTGCAGCAAATCCTACTTGCGATGATGAGCGCAATTTCTCCCGTTACGATTTCGACAAGCAAGGTTTCAACGCCGCCCTCACCGCACAAAGCGCCAAAGCGCCACGCCCCCACAAGACTGAACAAAAGCACCGGAACTATTCAAAATCAAATAATGCCTTCATCTCGACCCCATAAAAGTTGGCAAGCGCAAATAGTGTTTGCAACCGAGGTGCGCGCTTTCCCTGTTCAATGTAACCAATCGAAACGCGATCCATTCCCAGAGCCTCTCCCACGTCTTCTTGCGAAAAGCCGCAGTTTTTGCGCAGCAACTGCAGACGCCGCCCTAATAAGTAATTGAAGTCCTGAAAATCTCTAGCTCGCATGCAAGAAAACGTACAGTCGCAGCATTTATTGCACAACAAACAGAGAGTTTGCATTTGTAGAATGGGACAGATACTATGCAAACGAGTAGTTAGCGTAAGGAGGCGCAGTTATGAAGACAAGAGACTGCTCCGATGTAAACCAAGACACAATACGTACCGTAGAAGCCATTTTGAAGCTCACAAATAACGGCGAACATCCTGTGGCATACTCAGATTTAGCAGCCGAATTGAGGATGTCCCCACGCTCACTCGGCGCTCCACTGGATTCAGTTCAAGAGGCCTGCGCGAGAGAACAGTATCCCTGCTTGTCGGCAATGGTCGGGTATAAAAAGAATGACTTTGCGCCGGGAGACGGCTTTTACATTTCATTTGCTCAGCATTATCAGAACCAAAGCAATATCTGCCCAGATGACATTTCTAAGATACGTAAAGCCGTCAGGAAGGCTAACTGGAAATCGTTCTTAGAAAGAATAGGGCAGCGCTCTGCATCGAAATAAAGACGTAAATGTTTAGCCCATCAAATAGAAGGGGGAACACGATGGGATATGAAGATCAAGTTGCAGCCGTCAAAAGAGCTCTTGATTTAGAGATTCAGGTTCAACAAGCAAAAGAACTGTAACCTCAGTCAGATTTAAAACCTTCTGCAAAGCCGAGCCTAAACCACCAGTATTGCAAAAAGCCGTTTACAACGAACCTCCAATTCAGACAACAGTCAAGCTCGATATTCCGAGAATGGTCGGTCCATGGCTGGTTGGAATACTGCTTGTGCTCTTGACACTTTTTACGGGAATAACCTTCTTGATGGTCATCGGTCAAATTGTTGCCTTTGGGCTTGTATGGGTTTTCTATTACTACTTCAAAGTTTATAAAGCTCAGAAAAAAGCCAGCTATGAGCAGATAAAGGAATCCGCCGAATACAAACAACTTTGTGCACAAGCGCAAGAGGAAACTCGCAAAGCACAGCAGAAGTATGACGCGGAATTTGCTTTGGCAAAAACCGAATACGAAAACGTTACATTGCCAAACTATAAAAAAGAACTTAAGGCCTGGAAAGAAAAGAACGCGGCAGAACTCAGCGAGGCAGAAGCCGAGCTGGAAAAGCTATCAAAAGAGCTCGCCCAGCATTACGATGAGACCCGAATCGTGCCAGTCCAGTATCGAAATATCGAAGCTTTGGATTTCATCTACTCAATGATTTCGACCTCAGATTTTGACGTAAAGCGCGCTATCGAAAAATACGACGAGAACATCAATCGAAATCTCGAAGCGGCCAAACTTCGCGCACAGCAGCAAGCAAATGAGCTCGCGTCACAGCAAAATGCACTTCTTGAAAACCAGAATGAAATCGCGCAAAAAGCTCGCCGCGATGCCAACATTGCCGCAGTTGCCTCAACTATCCAGCAGCATAAATTAAACAAAACGATAAAAGATATGTCTTCGAAACACTGACGTTTTCAAAGCCGCACAATTAACCAGCCTAAAATATGGCCTCCGCACCACTACGATGCGGAGGCCATATGCGAATGAGAAAGTCTAGTCTGACGAAAATGGTTGAGCACTACTTGCGATGCGCGCGATAGAACTCGATGAGCGCCTGGGTCGAAGCGTCCTGCTCGGCCTTGGCGGCGTCGTCGTGGAAGGCCGGGGTGATCTGCTTGGCAAGCTGCTTGCCCAGCTCAACGCCCCACTGGTCGTAGGAGTCGATGCCCCAGACCGTGCCCTCGACAAACGTGATGTGCTCGTACAGGGCGATGAGCTCACCGAGTGCGAACGGGGTCAGCGTGTCGCCAAAGATCGAGGTCGTCGGGCGGTTGCCCTCAAAGCAGCGGGCCGGGACGATCTGCTCGGGCGTGCCCTCGGCGCGCACCTCGTCGGCCGTCTTGCCAAAGGCGAGCGCCTTGGTCTGGGCCAGGAAGTTGCCCAGGAACAGCTCGTGCACGTCCTGACCGCTGTCTGTCGCAGGGTTGGCAGTGTTGGCGAAAGCGATAAAGTCGGCCGGAACCACCACAGTGCCCTGGTGCAGCAGCTGGTAGAAGGCATGTTGGCCGTTGGTGCCGGGCTCGCCCCAGAAGATCTCACCGGTGTCGGAGGTCACGGCGCTGCCGTCCCAGCGGACATGCTTGCCGTTGGACTCCATAGTGAGCTGCTGCAGGTAGGCCGGGAAACGGTGCAGGTACTGGCAGTACGGAAGCACGGCGTGGCTCTTGGAACCAAAGAAGTTAACGTACCAGACGTTGAGCAGGCCCATCAGCGCGACGGCGTTGTTCTCGAGCGGGGTGTTGCAGAAGTACTCGTCGATGGCGTGGAAGCCCTCGAGGAACTGCTGGAAACGCTCGGGGCCGAGCACGACGATCAGCGACAGGCCCACGGCGGAGTCAACGGAATAGCGGCCGCCGACCCAGTTCCAAAAACCGAAGGCGTTGGCGGGGTCGATACCGAAGGCCTCAACCTTCTCGAGTGCGGTGGAAACGGCGACGAAGTGCTTTGCCACGGCCTCGGCGTTCTGCTCATCGGAGCCATCGATGGCGCCCTGAGCCTTGAGCTGCTCGAGCATCCAGGTCTTGACCTCGCGGGCGTTGGTGAGGGTCTCGAGCGTGGTGAAGGTCTTGGAGACGATGATCACGAGCGTGGTCTCGGGATCCAAACCCTTGAGCTTCTCGGCCTGGTCGTTGGGGTCGATGTTGGAGATGTAGCGGCAATCGATACCGGCGTCGGCATAGGGACGCAGGGCTTCGTAAGCCATGACCGGACCCAGATCGGAGCCGCCGATGCCGATGGACACCAGGTGCTCGATCTTCTTGCCGGTAACGCCCTTCCACTCACCGGAGCGCACGCGCTCGGCGAAGGCGTACATGCGGTCGAGGACCTCGTGCACGTCGGCGACAACGTCCTGGCCGTCGACGATGAGCTGGCCCTTCTCGCTGGCCGGGCGGCGCAGCGCGGTATGCAGGACGGCACGGTCCTCGGTGGTGTTGATGTGCTCGCCGGAGAACATGGCGTCACGGCGCTCCTCGAGTTTCACCTCGCGGGCAAGGTCGCACAGGAGCTTGACGGTCTCGTCGGTCACCAGGTTCTTAGACAGGTCGAAGTGCAGGTCACCGGCGTCAAAGCTCAGCTTGTTCACACGCTCGGGATCGGCGGCGAACCAGGCCTTGAGGTCGATACCCTCGGCCTCGAGCTTCTCCTGATGAGCCTCGAGCGCCTTCCAAGCGTCAGTCGACGTAGCATCGATAGGTGCGGCAACAGTTGCCATAAAGTCCTCCTCGGCATACGGGCGCACGCCTCCATGCGCCCGGACATTCAGATGCCACTATTCTAGCGCAGGTCAAGACTACAATCAGCGAGCGTTGCCAATCGGCCCCCAAACGGCAACCGACCAAAAAGGGACAGGTTTATTTTGGCAGGTCAAACGCTTTATCAACCAAAAATAACCCGTCCCTTTATGGCAAATATTAGGCCGCGGCGCACACACTGCCGAGCAGCTCGCGCAGAGGAGACCCAATGCCCTCCAGCAGTTCGGGCGCGATAATGGCAAAAACCGGAACCTCACCGGTGCCCACGACAGCAGGCACCTTGCCCTCCGAGACAATGCATCCATAAGGCACAAAGCCGTCTTCGCCGGCATCGAGCGTCGCCATGCGACGGGCGAGTTCGCGTGCAAAGCCGGCAGTATCGGCATCGCCAATCGCCAAGACAAAGTCCACGCCCTCGTCGGTCGCCAGGGCCACGGCTTCGTCGATCGGCTCGTCTCCCCCGTCGCCCTCAACCGAGCCGCAGCGGAAAAGCACGCGCTCGAGCAGAGCTCGATCAAGCGAGCCGAGTGCCGCCGAGACAAGCTCATCGCGCGTATGCTTGTCGCCACCCAGCACGACCAACGCCTTGGTGCCACCGTAGTGAGCGACCAATCGTCCGCACCAGCGAGCCACGTCTCCATCCGCAACAAGGCGCGTCGGCATACCAAACCCATAATTGACCATCTTTCCCACAACCCCTCTGTGCGTATAGGCGGTATCAATCGTTAGGCCCATGCTACGAAGCGAGGTTTTCCGAGCTGTTTCGCACTCTTTAGAGCCGCGTTAAAAACCCGATGCAGCCGCACGACCATACCTACCAAAACAAACCAGTCCCTTTTTGGCAGGTTTTGACGATGTCCGCGCAAGCAGGTATTATCGAACAGGTATTCGATAAGAACATGTGTTTGATGGGAGGGCACGCGTGGAGCACGAGCAGCATACCTATATCTGCATCGACCTTAAGACGTTCTACGCCAGCGTCGAGTGTGTCGACCGCGGGCTCGACCCACTCACCACGTGCCTGGTCGTTGCCGACGAATCGCGCGGACGCACGACCATCTGTCTTGCCATCACGCAGGCCATGAAAGACCTCGGGATACACAACCGCTGCCGTCTGTTCGAGATTCCCGACGGCATCGACTACATCAAGGCCGTACCGCGCATGCAGCACTACATGGAGGTGTCGGCGAAAATCTACGGCATCTATCTGGAATACGTGAGCCCGCAAGACATTCACGTCTATTCAATCGACGAGTGCTTTATCGACGTGACGCCCTATCTAGACCTCTACCACACCGATGCCGAAGGGTTCGCCTGCATGTTGCGCGACGAGGTCCTCGCGCGCACCGGCATCACGGCCACCGTCGGTATCGGCCCCAACCTATTCCAGGCTAAGGTGGCGCTCGATATTACCGCAAAGCACGTACCCAGCCGCATCGGCATACTCGATAACGAAACCTTTCGCAAGGAGATCTGGCCGCATCGACCCATCACCGATATCTGGGGTATCGGCCCCGGCGTGGCGGCCCGGCTCGAAAAGTACGGCGTCTACGACCTGATGGGCGTAGCCGCGCTCGACGAAAACCTGCTTTACGATGAACTCGGCGTCAATGCCGAATATCTCATCGACCACGCCTTCGGGCGCGAGCCGACAACCATCGCCGATATCCAAGCCTATCGCCCGCAGGCAACCTCAACCACCACAGGACAGGTGCTCTCAAAGGGCTATGCCTACGAGCAGGCCTACACCGTCTTGCGCGAGATGGTCGACAACGCCGTACTGGACTTGGTCGATAAGCACGTGGTGTGTGACAGCATCTCGCTCTTCGTGGGCTACGCGAGCGAGCGAGCCGACATACGCCGACTCGATGCCAGCGGCACGGCGCAATATGTAGACGGATGCGGACACCTGCGCTCGAGCACGTCAGGTATCGAGCCTACCGCGACCGCCGGCCCCGAACTCGCGCCCCGTGCGCCCAAGCCCGTCCAGCGCGATGACGAACGGCGTCGCCTGGTGCGCGAGGCGCAGGCAATCGACGGCATCTTTGTGGGGGAACACGGCGGCAAACCGCGCGGTGGCTATGCCGCACTCTTCGCGCACTCCAACGCCTCGCGAAAACTGCCCGAGCGCACCAATTCATTTAAGAAGATCATGGGTTACTTCGATGAGCTCTGGGCGCAGACTGTCGACCCCAAACGACCGATCAAGCGCATCAACCTGGGCTTTGGCAATCTCATGCCCGAGGAATTCGCTACCGTCGATCTGTTCAGCGACGTCGAGGCCGACGAGCGCGAACGCGATCTGGCGCGCGCCGTGTTGGCCGTGAAAGGCAAGTACGGCAAGAACGCCCTGGTCAAAGGATTGAGCTTTACCGCCGGCGCCACCGCACGCGAGCGCAACGATCAGGTAGGAGGACATCGTGCCTAAGCCCCAACAACAACCGATACGGCCGCCGACACCATTTGAGCGCCTGGCGGACCCCGAGGGAAGACGTCGTTCCGCCGACCCCAAACTCACCGCCAACGGCGCCGTTCGCGCCGGGCGCGCCGCGCAGTTTATGCCCTTCGCCGCTCTCACGGGATACTACGAGCTCGTACGCAAGCAAGAAATCACTGTCGAGCCCAAATGCGAACTCACGGAAGAAAAAGCCCTCGAGCTTTCGAAAAAGCTCGAGGGCCTCAAACGCGGCGACTTGGTTCGCGTCACCTATTACGATACGTACGGTTATCGTAGCCGTACCGGCATTCTCGATGAAGTGCTCCCCGCATTCAAGCTGCTCAAACTTAAGGATATCGCCATTAACTTCGACGATATCCAAGACGTGGAGCTGCGCGGCCGAGCCCAATCGAACGCCTCGGCCTCGATGCGAGCGACTAGAGCCTCATGACGTAATAACCCGCGCCCCTTACCACGGCCTCAAGCGTCTCGCGGCCAATCGGATACTTCGAGCGCACGCGCGCTGTGTGGTCCGCAAACGTCACCGTTGCCCACACGCCATGCAGCGCATTAAGGGCATTCTCAACGTTGTGCGCGCAGCCATCACAACTCATGCCGCCAATGAGCAGCTCATCGCAGTAGGGGTAGTGAGATTTGTCGGTATCGGCCACCACGGCCCTTTTAACTTTTTTGCCACTCGAACCATCGCTGCAGCAGCTTTTGCCGCGCGTCGATGCGACAATGCGGCGCAGTCCAAAGAACATACCGACGGCAATTACGGCCAGTACGATGATATTCGCAGGGTTAAGCAGATCTTCCATGCGCTCCCCTTTCCTCGTAGCTCATTCAGAGATACCCGCGTGAGGTGTCACCATCCTACCCCAAGCTCATGTCAGTTCAATCAAATAGTTTCGTATTTCTTACTTTTTAGTTGACCTAGGCTTACTTTCGTGTATAAGTTTTCCTTGTTTAACAAGTGAGGACTCAAAAGGGGAACCATGACTCGAACCATAGACATCCCAACGTTTCAGGCAGCGGTCGTGCGCAACTGCTCCCCCACGCTCGCGGGCATTAAACCAGCATCGCTTTTTACCTATCCCGGCATCTATGCCCATCAGGATGGCTCGAGTGCGACCGCGCCGATCGCCGATCGACGCGCACGCCTGCTCAACGTCATCGCCCAGTGCAACCACGAACTCGACCCGCTCGGCATCCACCTGAGTGTTTTGGTCTGGCGTCCCTGCGGGGCGCTTGTGTACGCATATCGACGCAAAAGCCTCGCTACGTACCTTGCGGACCCGCGCGCCAAAACGGCGCTCGCCAAGGAGGGCTACAACACCGACAATCTGCCGATATGTCTCGCGCACCTGGCATCACGCATCGCGCTCGCGAGCACTAACGCCGCGGAATGCGCCTGCGACCAGGCACGGTGCGCATTGGACCATCAAGCCCGCTGCAATAACAGCTGCTCCTGTGAGTTCCCCCACGAAATTGGCTACTTTTTGGGATACCCCTACGACGACGTCCATCAGTTCATCGTCCAGCATGGCGAAAACTATAAGGTCTTTGGCGCATGGAAGGTATACACAAACGTTGAGCAGGCGCTCACGACCTTCGATTCCTATCGCGCATGCACGCAATACCTTACCTACATCTATCAACAGGGCTGCACCCTGGGACAACTTGTCCAGGCAACCCGATAGAGCATACAAAACACGGCCGCACGCCGCACAACCGAAAGGAAAACATATGAGCAAGATCGCCGTCGTCTACTGGAGCGGTACGGGCAACACCGAGGCCATGGCAAACTTCGTTGCCGAGGGCGCAACCGGTGCCGGCGCCGAGGCAGAGGTCATCTCCTGCGCCGACTTCTCCGCAGACAAGGCCGCCAGCTATGACGCCATTGCCTTCGGCTGCCCCGCCATGGGTTCCGAGGAGCTTGAGTACGACGAGTTCCAGCCGATGTGGGATGAAGTCAAGGAAATTCTCGACGACAAGAAGGTCGTCCTCTTTGGCTCTTATTCGTGGGCCGAGGGCGAATGGATGGACAACTGGAAGGCAGATGCCGACGAGGCAGGTGTCAACGTCGTCGATTCCGTCATTTGCTACGATGCGCCCGACGATGAGGGCGAGGCGGCCTGCAAGGCCCTGGGAGCGGAGCTGGCCTAACGAAGCCGTCAGAAAGTCGCAAGACAACTGACAGCCGAGCACCGCACAACAACAGTCGCTCATGCCCAAACAAAAACGGGGGCCGGATACTATCCGGTCCCCGTTTGTGATATCGACAACTTCGACGCGCCGCTACGAGATATTGCCCAAAAACGCCTTGGTACGCTCGCTCTTGGGATGGTCGAAGACCTCACTCGGCGTGCCCTCTTCCACGATAACGCCGCCGTCCATAAAGACGACGCGATCGGCAACGTCGCGGGCAAAGCCCATCTCGTGCGTCACGACGATCATGGTCATGCCGTCACGCGCAAGATCGCGCATGACGCCAAGGACGTCGCGGACGAGCTCGGGGTCGAGTGCCGACGTCGCCTCGTCAAAGAGCATCACGTGCGGGTTCATCGACAGGGCGCGGGCGATGGCAACGCGCTGCTGCTGACCGCCCGACAGCTGGCTCGGCATAAAGTCGATGCGCTCGGCAAGACCGACCTTGGTCAACTCTTCGATGGCGATCTTCTCGGCCTCTTCCTTACTGCGCTTGAGCACCTTTTGCTGCGCAAGCATGACGTTCTTTTTGACCGACAGGTGCGGGAACAGATTGAACTGCTGAAACACCATGCCCAAGTGCGTGCGTACCTTATTGAGGTCGACGCCCTTGGCACACACATCCACGCCCTCAACGACAATCGAGCCGCTCGTGGGATGCTCCAGGCGATTGATGCAGCGAAGCATCGTCGACTTACCCGAGCCCGAGGGGCCCAGGACCACGACGACCTCACCCTTGTGCACATCCAGATCGATGTCGCGCAGGACCACGTTATCGCCAAAGGCCTTCTGGAGATTCTTGATGCTGACGACGACCTCGTTCGAGTTATTGGTTTCGCTCATGATAGGACCTCCTTACAGACCGGCGATGTGATCGGCGGGCGTCGCGACGACCTGTCCGGCGCTCTTGGCGGGACGCTTCTTCTTGACTTCGGCCGTACCCAAAAGCCTCGCCTCAAGACCGCTCACCAAGCGGGCAAGCGGCAGGGTGATGACCAGATAGAACAGGGCGGCAACCACATACGGCGTAATGGATCCCGTCGTAGCCACGATGGTGCGGGCGTTCATGACGATCTCGATCACGCCCACGGCGGCAAGCAGCGACGTATCCTTGTAAAGCAGGATAAACTCGCTGGTCAGCGTAGGCAGGACATTGCGGAACGTCTGCGGAATCATAACGTAGAGCAACGTCTGGAAGGCATTCATGCCCAGCGAGCGAGCAGCCTCGTTTTGACCCTTGGGGATCGACTGAATACCGGCACGGAAGATCTCGCACAGGTACGCAGACGAGTTCATGGCCATGACGATGACGCCCAGGGCATAATCATCTACCTTGACGCCGGCCAGCGGCAGGCCAAAGAACGCGATATAGATCTGCAGGAACGCCGGCGTACCGCGGATGATATTCACGTAGATGCCGGCAAGGCAACGCAGGATGCGCGACTTGGAGATGCGCATGAGCGACAGGGCGAAGCCAAAGGGAATTGCCAACGGAAACGCCACAAGCACGATCGAGAGCGACATGAGGAAGCCCTTAAAGACGATCGGCAGGCTCTGGACCAAAATGACCGGGTTCAGGAACAGGCGCAGGAACATATTGGAGTTCCAAGCCTCGACCCACGGCTGCTCTTTAAGGTCGGCCAGGAAGTTATCGAAAGCCGTCACACTCTTGATCTCCACCGAGGACATCTTGGAAATCTTCTTGGTTGAGCCGTCGGCCAGGGTATAGGTTCCGCTAAAGGCCTCGTCGCCGCCCTCGAGGGGGAAGGTCACGCCGTACACCTCGACACGGAAAAAGCCGCCGGCAGGCGCCGTCTCGCCAAAGTCGACCTTGAGCGTCTGGCCATCCGCCTTGCACGTGGGCTTCATGGGGGTACGGTCCATAAGGTCCTCGCCCGAAAGCATCGTCAGGCGCGTATCGTCGGCACTAAACGTCGTGCCATCGACAAACGTCAGCGAAAGACCGCTCAGCTCCTCGTCGGCATCGGCCTGGACTTCCCAGGTAATGCGCGTCTCGGTGCCGCCGACCACATCGCTGCCCGAGCCGGTGTTGGGTCGGGCAGTGATCTTTGCGGTCTCAAGCGCCTGGGCGGTCGAGGGTGCATATGTCCCCGCACACACCAGCGCGAGCGCCACGGCCATGGCGCAGGCTAGCTTTTGGAGCAAGGCGGACCGTGGAGAACGCTGCTCCGCGGTCCCTTTGTTCAATCGAGACAAGGTGGCTCCTATCGTAGAAGTTGCCTGCAAAACAAGACGGAAACGCTCTCCGTCGAGAGAAGCGCAAAGGCCCTCTCCGCAAAACGGAAAGGGCCCGCACGCAATCAAGCATTAATTTACTTGATGTTGTACTTAGCCATGAGGGCGTCAACGGTACTGTCATCGGTCAGGTCCTTGATGGCCTGGTTGATGTCGTCCTTGAGCTTGGTGTTGCCCTGATTGACGGCGATGGCGTACTCCTCGCCAGTGCTGATCTGCTTGATGGTCTGGCAGGTGTTGAACTGCTCGGCGGTCAGCTGGCTGGCGACGGAGCGGTTGGTGACTACGGCATCGCCCTTATCAGACTGCAGGGCGCTGAAGCACTCGGTGGCGTCCTTGTAGGGAACAATCTTGGCCTTGGGGAAGTTCTCCTGGGCAAAGGCCTCGGCGGTCGAGCCGGACTGGACGATGATGGTAGCGTCGGCGTTGTTGAGCTTCTCGCTGTAGTTATCGGCCGTAATGTCGGTGTTATCGACCTTGGTCACGATAGCCTGGTCATCCATGTAGTAGGAGTCGGAGAAAGCGACTTCCTTCTCACGCTCGGGTGTGTCAGTGATAGCCGCAATGGCGACGTCGTACTTGGCGCCCGAAGCAACGCCGGGGACGAGCGTGTCGAAGTCGTTGTTGACGTACTCGACATCCAGGCCCAGCTTGTCGGCGATAGCCTTGATGAGCTCAAGGTCAAAGCCCTGATAGTCGCCGTTGTCGTCCTTATACTCAAACGGAGCGTATTCGGCAGAGGTGCCGACGGTCAGCGTGCCGTCCTTGACGAGCGCATACTCCTTGGAGCCGTCGACCTTCTCGACCTTCGCGTTGTCAGGGCTGCTGGAACCGGCATCGGAACCAGAGGTGGCGTTGGACGAACCACAGCCCGTCAGTGCAAGAGCGAGCGCCATGGCGCCCGTGGCTGCAAACGCGCCAAGCTTCTTGAGCTTCATAATCAGTCTCCTTCCAGTGACCCCGTTTGATTCAGAGGTCTGCAAAAACTGTTGGCTATTATGCACCCGCTTATAGGAATCTGCAATGAGAAAACTGATTGAAACAAGCCCATAACGTGAATGAAACACCCACTTTGTGGCTGTTAATTACTGCGCAAAGACCTTAAGAGTTTTATTTCAGCCGCATAACCTGCAAGTTCGTTCGGTGTCTCCAAAATGAAAGGCAACGCACGCAGACGGTCATTCGATACAATATTCTGCATAACCTGCATACCGCCGCCAAGCTCCTCGCTACCAAGGTAGCCCTTACCGATGCACTCGTGACGATCTTTATGGGCGCCACAGGGGTTCTTCGAATCGTTGATGTGTACGGCACGCAAGCGGTCGATACCCACCACGCGGTCGAACTCGTCGAGTACGCCGTCCAGATCATGGATGATGTCGTAGCCGGCATCGCTCACATGGCAGGTGTCTAGGCAAACGCCCAACTTGACCGACAGCTCGGGGCGTTTGCCGGCAACGCCCTGGATGATGAGCGCCAGCTCCTCAAAGCTACGGCCCACCTCGGTACCCTTGCCCGCCATGGTCTCGAGCAGCACCGTCGTCTGCTGCCCCTCAAACATCACCTGACACAAGGTGTCGACGATCATCTGAATGCCGGCATCAGTCCCCTGCCCCACATGCGCGCCGGGGTGGAAGTTGTAGTAGTTGCCGGGCAGCGCTTCCAGGCGCTGCAAGTCCTCGGCCATTGCCTCCAAGGCAAACTCGCGCGCCCGCTCTTTGGCAGAACAGGGGTTATAGGTATACGGGGCGTGTGCCACGAGCGGACCAAAATCGTTTTGCTCCATAAGCTCGCGCAGGGCTGCCACGTCATCCATGTCAAGGTCTTTCGCCTTGCCGCCGCGCGGGTTGCGCGTAAAGAATGCAAAGGTATTGGCGCCAATGGACAGCGCCGTCTCCCCCATTGCCCGATAGCCCTTCGTCGTGGATAGGTGACACCCGATCGTCAGCATCCCCAGCTCCCCCTCATCAGTTGCGGTGAAATACGGTCTATTGATGCCTTATTTTGGCGCAAACAGACCGTATTCCACCGCACGTTATAAAAGGGTCATGAGGAGCGCGTTTTGCCGAAGGCCCTAAGCGCCGCCGTCACGGGGCCGGGCTGAAAACGGCGGCGTACGGCGTCCAAGCGCCCGGGGATATCGATGTGCTGCGGACAATGCCGCGCGCATTTGCCGCATTTGACGCAATTGCTCACCAACTTGGGCTCGCTTGTGCGCACCGCGCTCGCCGTAAAGTACTGCGATAGACCCGTAAACCAGCTGTGCGCATAGCTTGCGTTGTAGGCGGCAAAACATCCAGGGATATTGATGCCTTTAGGACACGGCATGCAATAGCCACATCCCGTGCAGGGCACGCGATTCGATTTTTCAAACTCCGTCAGCACGTGCGCGATGGCATCGAGCTGAGTAGCTGTCATCGAATCCGGCAGGGCCCGATCGGCCAACGCCGCGTTCTCATCCACCTGCGCGGTATCGGTCATACCCGATAGCAGCATCGTCACCTGAGGATGGTTCCACACCCACGAAAGCCCCCAGGCGGCAGGGGTGCGCAAATGCGGATCACGGACGCTCTCGAGCACAGCGCGGGCCCGCGGCGGCAGCTTGCCCGCCAGACGCCCGCCTAGCAGCGGCTCCATCACAAACACCGCGAGCCCGCGCTCCGCAGCCGCCATGAGTCCTGCCGTTCCCGCTTGGTAGCGCTCGCCGGCATAGTTGTACTGTATCTGGCAAAAATCCCAATCGTATGCGTCGAGCATCGTCAAGAAATCCGCCGCGCTGCCGTGATACGAAAAACCAATCTGGCGAATGCGCCCCGACGCCTTTTGGCGCGCGATCCAATCCTCGACGCCCAACGCCACCACACGTTCCCACTGGACGGGCGAGGTGATGTTATGCATAAGGTAATAGTCGATATGGTCGGTCCGCAGACGACGCAGCTGCTCGTCAAAGAAACGGTCGAAATCCCCGGTGCATGCACACGAAGCGTGCGGCAGCTTGGTCGCCAGCAGCACCTGGTCACGCAGCCCCAAACGCTCAAGCGAAGCGCCCACGCATGTCTCGTTGCCGGGATAGAGATATGCGGTATCCAGGTAATTAATCCCCTGCCCCACCGCACGGGAAATGATGGCGTCGGCCGCCTTCGCGTCCGGATGACCCGGTGCACCGGGAAATCTCATACAGCCCAGACCGAGAGCGGATAATCGGTTACCACTTTTGGGGTCAACGCGGTATTGCACAGACCCTCCCTTCGCCATAAGCGCCCCGGCAAGGAGAAACACAATGGTCACGCAGCCGAAACATCGTGGAATCGCAATCGAGAACGTATCGTAACGCAGCAGAAATCGAGCCGTCACGGCACCGCTTTAACATCAGCAAAAAGCCCGATGAAAGGAGCCGGGCGTGACCACACGCGAGGACGCCTACCCTTACCCGGGCGAGCAATACATCCTTTCGGTCGACCGTTACCAAATCGAGGTCATGGATCATCTGGATGAGCTTCCCGCCACGGATGCTGTCATCTTCTGCACCTTCCCCAAAGTGCGTGATGGCGTCGGATACCCCGCACGCGTCTTTGCGGTCTGCCCCGCGTCATAAGTTCCCGTGTTCCCATGCGTTCGTTCTTCTAAATTCCGCTATCCGGCGCACACAACATACCCCGACAGCATACAATCCATCAGGCGCCCCTTACGCGGGCGCCTTTTATATGGGAGATGATTCACATGCAGATCAACAAGGTCGCCTTTATCGGCAAGGGCGGTGTCGGCCTACTTTACGGCAGCATGATCGCCCAAGCGCTCGGCAACGACGCTGTTGAATATGTCATGGACGACGCACGCTTTGAGCGCCACGCGGGCGATGCGCTCAATATCAACGGCAAGCCCTGCGCGCTCAAGTCCGTCCGCGCGAGCGAAGCGACGCCCGTCGACCTGGTCATTCTCACTGTCAAGACAACCGGGCTCGATATGGCACTCAAAACCATGGAAAGCGTCGTGGGTCCCGACACGCTGATTGCGTCACTGTGCAACGGCATCACGAGCGAACAAAAGATTGCCGAGCGCTTTGGCTGGGAACACACCGTCCTGGGTATCTGCCAGGGCATGGACGCCGTGTTCCTCAACGGAGAGCTCACCTTTACCAACACTGGTGAAATCCGCTTTGGCGCGGCGGCCGGCACGGATCCCGCAACCGTTGCCGCCATCGACGAGCTCTACACGCGTTGCAGTATCGCCCACACCGTCGAGCACGACATATCACATCGTATGTGGGCCAAGCTCATGCTGAACGACGGCATCAACCAAACCTGCATGGCCTACGGCGGCACCTACGGAAGCGCCACGGAGCAGGGATCCGAGCAGCTCCGCAGTTTTGTCTCCGCCATGCGCGAGACGCTTGCGGTCGCCAACGCCGAGGGCATCGAGCTCACCGAAGCGGATCTGACGCAGATGGTGCACCTCATCGAAGGGCTCGATCCCGTCGGCATGCCCTCGATGGCACAGGACCGCATCGCACGACGCAAGACCGAGGTCGAGGAGTTTGCGGGTACCATCTGTCACCTCGCGGCCAAGCATGATATCCAAGTGCCGCAAAACGAATGGCTCTATTCGCGCATCCGCGAAATCGAGGCCAGCTGGTAGCGCTCGACATACCGCAGCCAACAGACTCAACGGCAAAACCGCCGCAAGGGACATTCCACTTGCGGCGGTTTCCTGCTTCATCTATAGCTAAAACCAGCTTCACGGCTGTTAGAGTTGCGAGCCCCGCATCTCGTCCTCATCCTCACGGCAAAGGACGACGCCGGCGCTTCCCAGCGCAGCGACAGCAATCAGGGCCCCCACAACGATAGGAGCAGCTCCGCACAAGCCCTGCATGCCCGCGACAAGCGCGGCTGTAGGACCAAGACAACCCAGCGCAAGTGCAACGGCGGCAATAGCGATATCTCGAGCGTTCATGAGACCACTTCCTCCACGGGAAAGACCTTGCTTCTCATGGCTTAGTGTGCCCCGCGCCCATATGCCCAACGTAGCGCCACGGTAAAGGTTCTGTTAACCCAAATGCATATATAAAACGGGCGTCTTTACGTTGCCCGAAAGCTCGGTAAAGACGCCCGCCCATCATATGTCTATAGCGCGAACAGATTACCAACCGGTGTAGTAATCGGTCGTTCCGGCTGCGCAGCCCGAATCGTAGACCTTGCACTCGCCCTTGGAACCGGTAAACGTGGAGCCTTGGGCCTTATCGCCCGCGGCAACGACGTAGTAGCCATCGGAATCGCGCCAAAAGCCCTCGGAATCCTGCGTCCATTCGCCCGTGCGGTGGTGATACAACACGTTGCTGCTGTAATAAGTCTCGCGGCGGCCGTTATAGTTATTGACGCCGCTCGAGCGCGTCAGACCCGAGCCGTTCGCGCAATACGCAGCAGACGTGTAAGACGAGCCGGAGCCGGCGTTGTAATACGAAGCCTGAACGGCCTCAGCGGCCTCGGCTTCGGCTGCGGCAGCCTCGAGCGCCTCGCGCTTGGCATCCTCAAGCGTGGAGCGAAGCTCGTCGAGCTCGGTCGACTTGGCGTCGACCTCATCCATCGTCAAAAGACTGCCCGCACCGTCGATGCAACCCTGTAGTACAGCGCGCTCGTCATCGGTGGCATAGTCACCGTACATGTTCATAATGATCTGAGCGCGCATCTCCAGGGAATCGCGCTTTGCCCCCATCGAGGCGTTCCACTCCTGCATAGAGCCATAACCGTCGCCGCGGTAGTCGACGGGCTGCACCAGCGTCGCCTCGGACGACGTAGATCCGACCGTATCGGATAGTGTCGTCGCGTGGGCATCAGTTGCGCCGGCGCCCGCCAAAAGTGCCACGGTCAGAGCGGCGGAAAGGGCGGCGGCTTTCGGTTTTCGTGAATCGATCCTCATGTAGCTGGAAACCTCCGTAGTACGTTTTTGCTGCGTTTAAGCTGCGTGTGATTCGATCGCGCTGCATAGTACCCCGAGCAAATCGCGACCTGCGGTTTTTCTCAAAAGGTGCACGTCAATTGCGTAAAACTCACATCCTCTCAACAGGAGTTTTCCATAACTCGAATGCATAAAGCGTGTCAAAAACCCTGTTTTTGCACCCTCTCTATGCAAAAAAGGCGTCTGTGCAACCATTGCTTGCGCAGACGCCTTGAGCAGGCATTTTATGCAGTTATACCTATCGAGTCGAAAGAGGTCCTTGCACAAGTCGCCTTACTCGTCCAGCACGGCGAAGGCCTGCTTCAGATCCCAAATGATGTCCTCGGCGTTCTCGGTACCGATGGAAAGACGGATCGTGGAGGGCGTGATGTTCTGCTCGGCGAGCTCCTCGGCAGAGAGCTGGGAGTGCGTGGTGGTAGCCGGGTGCACGACGAGCGACTTGACGTCGGCCACGTTGGCGAGCAGCGAGAACACCTGCAGATGATCGATGAACTTCCAGGCAGCCTCCTGGCCACCTTTGATCTCGAAGGTGAAGATCGAGGCACCGCCGTTGGGGAAGTACTTCTGATAGAGCTCGTGATCGGGGTGCTCAGGCAGGCTCGGGTGGTTCACCTTGGCAACGTGGCTGTCGCCGGCAAGGAACTCAACGACCTTCTTGGTGTTCTCGACATGACGGTCAACGCGCAGCGACAGGGTCTCGGTGCCCTGGAGCAGGACCCAGGCGTTGAACGGGCTGATGCAGGCACCCTCGTCACGCAGCAGGATGGCGCGGACATAGGTTGCGAAGGCGGCGGGACCGGCAGCCTCGGCAAACGAGACGCCATGGTAGGAGGGGTTGGGCTCAGCGATCTGGGCGTACTTTCCGCTCGCCTTCCAATCGAAGTTACCGCCGTCGACGATCACACCGCCCAGCGAGGTGCCGTGGCCGCCGATGAACTTGGTTGCGGAGTGGACAACGATGTTGGCGCCATGCTCCAGCGGACGGAACAGATACGGGGTGCCGAAAGTGTTGTCGACGACAACCGGCA
Organism: Collinsella sp. AF31-11; assembly: GCF_003475605.1. Lineage (NCBI taxonomy): Bacteria > Bacillati > Actinomycetota > Coriobacteriia > Coriobacteriales > Coriobacteriaceae > Collinsella > Collinsella sp. AF31-11. Next base: position 65,799 of record NZ_QRQS01000006.1, on the reverse strand, counting down.
GACCGTGCTTCTTGGCGATCTCGGAGATGGCGTCGATGTTGGGGATGTCAGAGTTGGGGTTGCCGAGCGTCTCGAGATAGATGACCGTGGTGTTGTCCTTGATGGCACCCTCAACCTCTTCCAGGTTGTGGGCATCGACAAACGTGGTCTCGACGCCAAACTGGGAGAGCGTATGCTCGAGCAGGTTGTAGGAACCGCCGTAGATGGTCTTCTGAGCCACCACGTGGTCACCAGCCTGGGCAAGAGCCTGCAGGGTATAGGTGATGGCAGCGGCACCGGAGGCGACGGCAAGACCGGCCACGCCACCCTCGAGCGCGGCGATACGGTCCTCAAAGACGCCCTGGGTGGAGTTGGTCAGACGGCCGTAGATGTTACCGGCGTCGGCAAGACCAAAGCGATCGGCGGCGTGCTGGGAGTTGCGGAACACATAGCTCGCGGTCTGGTAGATAGGCACGGCGCGGGAGTCGGATGCGGGGTCGGCGCTCTCCTGCCCAACATGAAGCTGCAGGGTATCGAAACCAAAGGTGTGCTCGGGGTTGTTGATGAACTGGCTCATGATGATCTCCTTGATCGAACGAAAGTAAATAAATAAGAGAGAAGTAAGTCGCTGTCTCCTGATCACGCCGACGGGCGCAAACAGGAGCCCGGCATTCGTCTTGGTAAGCAGTTCATATGCGGTCCTCCTTTTGACATCCCGGTTCCGTGGTCGGCTTAATTACCTACCGCCTTTGTGTGTTTTGAATAGTACGAGCATTGTTTCGCTCGGTCAATCACTTAAAAGCGCTAACCTGTTATCGGTTTTTTAGATAGCTATCGAAAGGACGGGCACCGATGACACTCCAGCAGCTTCGTTTTCTTATCGCCGTGGCAGAGTCCGGCTCAATCAACGCCGCAGCTCAGCGCCTCTATACCGCTCAGTCCAACATCTCAAACGCCGTCAAAAGCCTAGAACAAGAGCTCCATCTGGAGATCTTTACGCGCTCCAGCCGCGGCGTCACGCTCACCAACGACGGCACCGAGCTTTTGGGCTATGCGCGCCAGGTCGTAGAGCAGGCCGACATGCTCGAGGCACGCTACGAGGACGGTGGCACCCCGCAAGCCCGCCTCGCCATTTCCGCCCAGCACTACGCCTTTTCGGTCGAGGCCTTTGTCAACGTAGTCGAGCGCTGCCGCGACAGCAAGTTCGAGTTCATCATGCGCGAGACCACCACATCGCAGATCATCGATGACGTCCGTGCGTTTCGCAGCGATATCGGCATTCTGTATCTGGATGACTTTAACGCCCGCGTTCTGCAGAAGGCCTTCGCCGATGCCCGCGCAAGCTTCCATCCCCTATTCGACGCGACGGTCCACGTCTTCGTTAGCGAGCGCCACCCGCTCGCACGCCGCCCGCAGCTGTCCCTTGCCGACCTCACGCCCTATACGCGCTACAGCTTTGAGCAGGGAACCTCAAACTCCTTCTATTACGCCGAGGAACCTTTTAGCTATATCCCTTGCGACCGCAACATACGAATCTCGGACCGCGGAACACTTACTAACTTACTTATCACGTCGAACGGTTACACCCTGTCGACCGGTGTCCTCTCCAATGAAATGCAATGGGGCATGGCATCGATCCCGCTAGCAGACGCCCCAACGATGCACGTTGGCTACATCATGCACGACGAGCGCAAGCCCTCTCTCCTCTTGCAGCAATACCTCGACGAGCTCAACCGCATCATCCATGCCAACTAACAGTCCGAAGACGGGGTAGAAATCGTAGATTGCTGGCCCCCGGCGGGCATGGCGCTACAATGGTCACTCACACGAAACGTACCCAACGAAAGGAAGCCCGTGAAGGTCATCATCTATACCGACGGCTCGGCCCGATCAAATCCGGGACGCGGCGGCTACGGCGCCGTGCTCAAATACACCAACCCCGCCGGCAAGACCTTCACCTCCGAGCTTTCGCGCGGCTATGCCAAGACCACCAACAACCGCATGGAACTCATGGCGGTCATCGTGGCGCTCGAGGCGCTCAACCGCCCTTGCGAGGTCGAAGTCCATTCCGATTCGCAGTATGTCGTCAACGCCTTTAACAAGCACTGGATCGACGGCTGGAAAAAGCGCGGATGGAAAACCGCCAACAAGCAACCCGTCAAGAACCGCGACCTGTGGGAGCGCCTACTCACCGCCAAAAGCAAGCACAAGGTTGATTTCATCTGGGTTAAGGGTCACGCCGGTCACGAGCTCAACGAGCGCTGCGATGAGCTCGCCACCACGGCGGCCGACGGCAGCAACCTCGATATCGACGCCGGCTTTAACGAGAGCGACCTGTAATAGCGTTTTCGCGCAGCTTTATATCCCCACGCGCTACACTCATCCTGTAGGCCAAACAACGCAAGGGGGACGTATGCTGCGCATCGCGACCATCGGCACATCCATGATCACCGACGACTTTATCCAAGTCGTCAACGCCAACGACCAAGCCGCGTTTGTGGGCACGCTTTCACGCGATGCCAATCGCGGTGCCGCCTTTACCGCCGAGCGCGGTGGCGAGCGAAACTTTACTTCACTCGATGAGCTCGCGGCAGCTGCCGACGTCGACGCCGTCTATATCGGCAGCCCTAACGCACTTCACTACGAGCAGGCCCTTGTCTGCATCGCCGGTGGCAAGCACGTCATCGTCGAGAAGCCCTTCTGCGCCACCGAAGCGCAGGCGCTGGAAGTCTTCTGCGCTGCCGAGGCAGCAGGTGTCGTGGCCCTCGAGGCCATGCGTCCCCTCCACGACCCCGCCTTCCACGCCATCGAGGACGCCCTGGGCGAGATCGCCCCCATCCGCCGCGCCTCATTGCGCTTTGGCAAATATTCCTCGCGCTACAACGAGATTCTCGCGGGACGCGCCACCAATATCTTCGACTGCAATATGGCATCGGGTTCCCTCATGGACATTGGCGTCTACACCGTCGAGCCCATGGTCGAGATTTTCGGCATGCCCTCCGGCCTTACGAGCATGGCTACTCTGCTCGACCCCGCCACGCGACAGCTCACGCACGGCCCCATCGACGGCTGCGGTTCCATCCTCGCCAGCTACGGCGGTGGCCGTATCTCCGTCGAGCTCGCGCACTCCAAAATAACGAATGACCTGCTACCCTCGCAGATCGAAGGCGAGCGTGGCACTATCCAGATCGACCATCTGTCCACGCCCCGCAATGTCCGCATCGACTATCGCGGCGATGTCGTACGCGGCTCGGCGACCGAGGCACCGCGCGAACAGGGCGACAACGGCCGCGTGCTCGACCTGCCCAAATCGAGCAACACTATGGAATACGAACTCACAGACTTTATCACCGCCATCGGCGGCATCGATAACGTTAAGGAAGAGATTTGGGAGACCCCGGCGGGACGTCACGAACTTGGCCACTACCGCGATGTCACGCTCGTCTCATTGCGCATCATGGATGCCGTGCGCCAGCAGGCCGGCATTACCTTCCCGTCCGACGCAGGCAAGCAGGCCTAGCGATGGGCTTCTTCGATGCGTTCTTCTCCAGCGTCACCGGCGGCAGTCGAGAGCCTCAAAAACCATCAAACGTCGAGCTCGAGCTGCGCCGCGGGCTTACTGTGCTCGCAAGCGACGAGGCCACTCAAGACACTCCCCTGCGCTATTTCCTACGCTGGGAGGGGCAAGTCCAAGGCGTTGGTTTTCGCTTTACCAACACCAACCTCGCACAGGCACGCGCACTCACCGGCTGGGTGCGTAACATGGAAGACGGGTCAGTCGAGATGGAGATACAGGGAGCTCCGGCAAACATCCTGTCTCATCTCGAGGCGCTTCATGCCTCCTATGAGCGCATGGGAACGCGTTTTCGCCTCGTAGACGCCCAGACCCGAGCCCCACTTGCCAATGAAGACGGTTTCATTCCTCGTTATTAGTATTGTGTGCTAAATACGGTATCATTTACCTACGACCGTTGATAGAAAAGAGGCGAGGCGCATGGCGGTGCAAAGAAGGAATACCAAGCAGCGAAAGCTGGTTCTTGACGCTGTGCGCCAAAGCTATAACCATCCCACCGCCGACGAAATCTACAACGCCGTACGCGAACAGGATGACAAGATCAGCCGCGGCACGGTCTACCGCAACCTCAATCTCTTAGCCGACGCAGGGGAGATTCTCTCTATTAAGACGCCGGGCGGCAGCCGCTTCGATCGCACCATCGAGCCGCACGCACATATCATCTGCACCTCGTGCAGCCGCGTCATCGACGTGCCGCTCCCCTTCGATGCCCAACTCGACGACAAGGCGTCCGAGCAAATCGGCTGGGACGTCACCTCGCACTACACCATCTTCGAGGGCCTCTGCCCCAACTGCCGGTAGATGTTTGGGACATGCCTACACAGCAAGTAGACGACGCAGTTCTTCTTCGACCGTGCGCGCGTAGCGGACGCGGTCGTTGATGCCGCGCATGCTGGGGTTGCAGCTCTCCATCAGATAGGGATGGCCCACCACGTTGAGTATGTCACGATCGTTCTCATTGTCGCCAAACGCCATCATCTCATCGGGCGAAATCCCCAGGGCGTGACCGTAATCGGCAAGCGCGGAGCCCTTGCCCGAATCGAAACCGATAAAGTCCGTCCATTCGGTTCCCGATGTCATGACATCGACTCGATCGCTAAAGTGGCGCTCGAAATACTCCAGCGCCGCCTGCTGCTCCGCCTCGGGCGTCTGGAAGGCAATCTTAATGACGTCCTCGTCGATGTCTTCGGGACGGTCGACTACCGCCACATCGCAGTGGACCTCATAACGCAGGTGGTCAACAAACGCATCGTTGCCGCCCATGGTGTAGAGGTGCCCCTCACACGAAAGGGTCACGTCGGCATGGGGATACGCAACCACGGCATTCGCGATATCCATAGCAAGGCTACGCTCCATGGAACGCTTGACAACGGCACGCCCCTCGCTCATCACCAGGGCTCCGTTTTCGCATACATAGGCGAGTTCATCGGCCACCGGGGCAAACAGGTAGCGCAAGCTCGCATATTGACGGCCGCTCGCCGGCATAAACACGATACCGCGACGATGCAGCTCATCAATGAGCTCAAAGGCCTCGGAACGCGGCTCGCGCTCCCCCGGATGCAGCAACGTGCCGTCCAAATCGCATGCAATCAGCTTGATTCCCTCAAGACCCATATGCTTCCCCCAAAGCCTCCTATCAACAGCAAGACGGACTTTGATTGGTCGCCCCTCAAAGCCCGTCTTGCGCATACGCGCGCTTAGCCGCGCGTCTTTTTTACGATGGTAAAGTCGGGAGCCATGCTCACGACGACATCCGCCGCGCTCGATGCAAAGCGTCGGTCCGCATCGAGTTCGCGGGTAACCACCGAGAGCCGAACACTCTCGACACCCCGGAGCATACGGCCCAAAACAGGCTGCACCGGCGTATACATGCGCACGGTATGCTCGTCCGAGTCGCCCCGGAAGAGCGGCGCATGCATGTTGCCGATCTCCCAGCACGCATGCGCGAGCGCAATCGGATCCATGCGGTCGACTTCGACCAAATAAACCTCGGCGCTGCGCAGGCGCACGACAACCGCCACGGGCACCATGCCCGAACGGTCAATGGCGAGCACGTCGCCATCGGCAAGACGACCGCCGTCGGTAGCATCCAGCCGAACATCAATCGTGCGCCCCAGCTCCGTCACGCCCACAAACGCGCATACATCGGCCTGGTCCCAATCGAGCAGCAGCTCGTCAACTTCAAAGACGCCGCCCAACTTCCGGCGAAGCAGGAGTTCATAGGACGGATCGTTGAGATTTCCCAAGCATGTCGTCGAAACCAGGCGTTCAGGCATACTCTAACCCTCGACCTCAACGAGCTCGATATCAAAGTTGAGGTCCTTGCCGGCCAACTCGTGGTTGGCGTCGAGCGTCACAGCCTCGGGCGTCACGTCAATGACGACGGCGGGAACGGGCATGCCGCTCGGCGTGGACAGGAAGAGCTTCATGCCCTTCTCGATCTGCTCGATGTTGGGAACCTGCTCGGCCGGGAAGGTCAGAACCATCTCGGGATTGTGCTCGCCGTAGGCATCGGCAGCAGGAATGTGCACGGTCTTCTTCTCGCCCACCTGCATGTCGACAACAGCGGCGTCGAAGCCCTTGATCATCTGGCCGGCGCCGCAGGTGAACTCCAGCGGCTCGCCGCGATCGTAGGAGCTATCGAACTGCGTGCCATCGTCGAGCGTGCCACGATAATGGGTCTTGACCTTCTTGCCCTGGTTGGACATGGTAACCTCCGTGATAAGGGCGGCGCACAACGCGGGCCGCCGTGAACATATGGCGCTAACTATACCCTAGTCATACAATTCAATGACAGTTTGCAAAGAAACGCTGCAACCGGAGGAACCATGGCATATCCTGTATTTGACCTACACTGCGACACTGCCGACCGCATCGGCTGGGCCACGCTCGATCTCGACCTGCGCTTTACCGCCGGCACCGACGGTTATTTCCCCGGCGACGAAACGCATCCGCAAGATTTCGACCTCATCGAGGGTAACGCCTGTGCCATCTCGCTCGCAAAGATCGGCAACACGCCGTGGGCACAGTGCTTCGCCACGTTTGTCCCCGACGAGATTCCCACCGCCCACGCCGCGCGCTTCCAGGCGCAGATCATGGCACACATGAGCGGCCAAGCAATGCTCAACCACGACCGCATGGTCAACGTACGCAACGCCGCAGACATTCGCCCCGCGCTCAAAGACGGCAAGGTCGCCTGCATCCACACCATCGAAAACGCCACGTTCTTTGCCGAGGACCCCGCGCTGATCGAGGTGCTCAAGAGCCTGGGCGTACTCATGTCATCACTCAGCTGGAACGCGCAGGGACCGCTCGCGAGCGGCCACGACACCCACGCCGGTCTCACCGCCGCCGGCATCGAGGCACTTACGCAGATGGAGCACGCCGGCATGGTACTTGATGTCTCCCACCTCAACGATGAGTGCTTTGACGAGGTCGCCGCCCGCGCCACGCGTCCCTTCGTCGCCAGCCACTCCAACTCCCGTGCGGTTTGCGGCGCCAAACGCAACCTTACCGACGACCAGTTCCGCACCATTCGCGACATGGGTGGCATCGTCGGCCTCAACTACTGCAGCGAGTTCCTTTCCAACGACGCAACCGACAAGACCGCCGCAGACGTCACCTTCGACCAGCTGGCGGCGCATATCAAGCACTGGCTCGACCTGGGCGGCGAGGACGTCATCGCGCTCGGCGGCGACTGGGACGGCGCCACGGTGCCCGCTTTCCTCTCCGATGCCAGCAAGATGCCCGAGTTCCAGAACATGCTTTCCAAGCATTTTGGCAAGACCGTGATGCAAAAGCTCTGCAGCGACAACGCGCTTGCCTTCTTCGAGCGTTATTAATTTCACATCCCTTGAGCGGGCCGGCATGCCGAACGGTCGACATGCCGGCCCGTCCCCGATCTGAAGGACCGCTTTTGACGCAGCAGTTTACGATTTCCGCATCCCGACCGGATGGGACGACCATCCCCGTCGTCGTTACCAAAAAGCGCGTCAAGAACTTCAACCTACGCGTCACATCGAGCGGCGAGGTCCACGCCAGCGCACCGATCGGCGCCAGCCGCGAGCGTATCGAAGCGTTTGTGAAGCGCAACAGCGCCTGGATTATCAGCCGACTTGCCCAGCGCGAGCAACGTCAGGCGACGGCACGAGAGCCGCTCAGCCCCTCGTCCATCATTGCACTTTGGGGCAAGCCCATCACGGTACAGGATGCACTCGATCACAACTTTGCATCACCCGCACCGCGACCCAAACAGGCCACCTTCGCAAGTTTTATGGGTACCGATGAATCGGACGAAGGCCCACAGGCCAAGCGGCACGCAATCCTCGACGGCCTAACGTCCGATGAGCTCCAAGCCCACATCGACCAGCTCTACGCGTCCGAGGTCACCGCAGCGCTACGCGACATCGTGCACGCGTACGAAATCGCAATGGGCGTCACCGTGGCCCGCGTCTCCGTGCGCAGCATGAAAACGCGTTGGGGCTCCTGCACACCCAAAACCGGCGCCATTCGCATCGCGCGCGAGCTCGCCGCCTACCCTGTCGAATGCCTCGACATGGTTGTCGCCCACGAGCTCGTCCATCTGCTCGAGCCGAGCCACAATCAGCGCTTTCACGCCCTGCTCGACACGTACTGTCCCAACAATAGAGCCCTGTCTCAGCGGCTCAAGCAGCCACCCCTCAACAAGCTCTAGCGTCGACTAGCGCACGCGCTCGATCTCGACGCCGCAGCTTGCCAGGGGCAGGCCAACAGGAGCCCACGGCTTATCGAGCTTTATGCGCACACCAAGCAGCGAGGGATAACGGCGCAGCAGCATCTGGGCTGTCCCCTCGGCTGCCGCCTCGATGAGCTTAAACGTATGCTCGCGCAGATAGCCATCGACATCGTGGCACACCGAGCCGTAGTCAATCGAAGCGTCCAGGTTATCGTGCTCCCCCGCCGCGCGCAGGTCGGCATAGAGCACCAGAGAAACGATGAACTTCTGACCCAGCGCGTTCTCCTCGGGATACACGCCATGGTTGGCAAAAACCTCAAGGCCGTCAATGACAATGCGATCGGCATGGCGCAGATCGTCATAGCTCACGTGAGGCACCGCCGTTGCGGTGGATATTTCGCCCCTTCCACGGCGGGCGAGCTCGGCGCCTTCGGTCTTGGTTGCATTCTCGGGCAGTTTCTTGTTACTCAACGCGATCGTCTCCTTCGTTTAGAACCCCGACCGCGCAAACTAACTACACGCGAATCGACAGGTTCTTTTTATCATCGCTCCAGTTGCAAGCATTGCGCGCGGGGCATGCAAAGCAGGCGCGCGACGCTTTGTCGGCTGCATAGAGCAGACGCTCAAGCGGTTGGCTGTTCACGCGCAGCTTTCGATGGCCCAGAATGGCCGTCTTAATGGCTGCGGCATCGGCCGGCTCAAACGCCACGTCATCGGGCATGCCGCCGAGAATCGCATCAGCGACGCGTTCGCTTGCAACATCATGGGATATACCCGATTCATACTGTTCATCTTTGCCGATATCGTGAAGAAGTGCCGTGGCGTAGATGACCTCGCGGTCAAATTCGAGCTGTTCCTCGAGATTCTTGATCCACATAATGCGAGCGACATCGAGCAGATGGTCAATACCGTGGCGGCAGAAGATGCGCCCCGATTCCAACTGTGCAATGTTGCCCAGGTGCCGCCGGAACAGCCCGTTGGCACAAATGTAATCAATGCGAGGCATGGCACCAAAGGGGGTCAGGCCCGAAGCCATAAAGCCGCGACGCGACGTCCCCTCATCGGTCTTCGATGTAAAGTCGTTGACGACTCTCATGGTTAGCGGCCCAACATCCTAAAGAAACGCTCCTCGAGCGCGGGATCGGTCTCAAAGACGCCGCGGCGAGCGAGCGTCACGGTCTTGGTGCCGGGCTTTTGCACGCCACGCATCGTCATGCACATATGCTCGGCCTCCATCAACACAATCGCTCCCTGGGGAGCGAGATAGTCCATGAGGGCATCGGCAACCTGTGCACACAGTTGCTCCTGCAGCTGCAGACGGCGGGCATAAACCTCAACCGTGCGGGCGAGCTTGGAAAGCCCAGCCACCCGACCGTTAGGGATATAACCAATGGCGGCCTTGCCATAAAACGGTAGCAGATGATGTTCACACAGCGAATAGAACGTGATGTCGCGCTCGATAACCAAATCGTTCGAAGCGACGGCAAAGGTTTTGGACAGGTGCTCCTCGGCACTCTGGCCCATGCCGCCGGCGATCTCACCATACATACGGGCAACGCGCGCCGGGGTCTCCAACAGGCCCTCACGAGTTGGGTCCTCGCCTATGCCCTCAAGCAACAGCTTAATGGCGGCCTCGACTTTTTCCTGATCGACCATCTGGGCCTCACTTTTCCGATTTCACGTTCGCGCTATGGTACCACGCCCTCCGGCATCGACCACAAGCTACATAGTATGGGTCGAATAGACCGGATCATCACGCCAAAGTTCAACCGCATCACAAAGCGCAACGCCCTCGCGCTCAGCACGGGCGCGCGTAGCGTTCATATCGATCACGCGCTGGTTGCTCGAGCCCCTAAAGCGCAATGAGATATCATACAGATCCTGAACAAACGGGCCATCCACCAACATATCGAGGCAGGCAAGGATACGGTCCGTGACCTCGGTATGGTGGCGGCCTCCCGGCATAAGCTCCTCGAGCACATCGCCGGTGAAGCACCAAATAGTCTTCCCCGACCCCGCTGGATAGGCCGCGCGAACACGCTCGACAAAATCAACGAGTCCCGCCTGATTCTCGGGCTCCATAGGCTCGCCGCCCAGAATCGTCAGGCCGTCAATAAAGGGATGATCGAGGCTCTCGATAATCTTGTCCTCGACGGCACGATCAAACGGCTCGCCCGCGGCAAAGTCCCACGCGACGGAGTTAAAGCAATTCTTGCAGCCACGACGGCACCCGCTCACAAACAGAGAAGTGCGGACGCCTTCTCCATCAGCAATGTCGAAATACTTAATGTTCGCGTAGTTCATAGGTAACTCTCCCGGGAGGCCGGGACATATCATCCCGTCCTCAAACATTCTCGGCCTTCGGCCTGCGAAACTGCGGGCGGGACGATATGTCCCGGCCTCATGCAAAGGGTAACTCAATGAACGAAGCGAACATCGAGTATAGGGTTCGAGGTCTAATAAAAACTGGGTTGCGGCTCAACCGCCATCGCAAGCAAAGCGTTGTTGCAAGTCAACTCATTTCCGCTAAGAACTTCGAGGAGCGAGCAGGCTGCGTGCTGCATCTCAGCTACATCAACTTGGCCGCCCCGTAGCGAGGCCCCGGACCTTTGCTCGATATGAGTTCCGCACGAACAGGAGGCGCCAGTGGCGCCTCCGTCGTGAGCCAGGACTGTCCGAAATAGCGAGCAAAGGTCCGGGGCCTCGCTACGGGGCGGCCTGGGATGGTTATTAGAGATGCAGCACGCGGTCGCGGATCTCCTCGGTTCGACCCTGGTTCCAGAACTGGGTACCGATGTAGCCGCACGTACGACGAGCGACGTTCATCTTCTCCTGGTCGCGGTTGCCGCAGCTGGGGCACTCCCACACCAGCTTGCCGTCATCCTCGACAATCTTGATCTCGCCATCGTAGCCGCACACCTGGCAGTAATCGCTCTTAGTGTTGAGCTCGGCGTACATGATGTTGTCGTAGATGTACTGCATCACGCGAATGACAGCCTTGAGGTTGTCCTGCATGTTGGGAACCTCAACGTAGGAGATAGCACCGCCCGGCGAAAGCTGCTGGAACATGCCTTCAAACTTAAGTTTGTCGAAGGCATCGATCTCCTCGGACACATGGACGTGATAGCTGTTAGTAATGTAGCCCTTGTCCGTCACGCCCGGGATAATGCCAAAACGACGCTGCAGGCACTTGGCGAACTTGTAGGTCGTCGACTCCAACGGCGTACCGTACAGCGAGAAATCGATATCACTTTCGGCCTTCCACTCCGCGCACTTGTCGTTCATGCGCTGCATGACGGCCATGGCGAACGGCGTGCCCTCCTTCTCGGTGTGGCTGTGACCCGTCATGTACTTGACGCACTCATACAGGCCGGCATAGCCCAGGCTGATGGTGGAATAGCCGCCCACGAGCAGCTTGTCGATCGTCTCGCCCTTCTTCAGACGCGCCAGGGCGCCGTACTGCCAAAGAATCGGCGCGGCATCCGAAAGCGTGCCCATCAGGCGCTCATGACGGCACAGCAGGGCACGATGGCACAGCTCAAGGCGCTCGTCGAAGATCTTCCAGAACTTATCCATGTCCTGATGCGAGCTCAGCGCGACATCGGGCAGGTTGATGGTCACAACACCCTGGTTAAAGCGACCGTAGTACTTAGGCTTGGTCGGGTCATAGTTCAGCGCGTTGGCGACATTGTTAAAGCCGTTGCCCGAACGGTCGGGCGTCAGGAAACTGCGGCAACCCATGCAGGTGTAGCAATCGCCGTTGCCGGCAGTCTCGCCCTTAGACAGCTTGAGCTCGCGCATCTTCTTCTCGGAGATGTAGTCGGGCACCATGCGCTTGGCGGTGCACTTGGCGGCGAGCTTGGTCAGATAGAAGTACGGCGAATCCTCGCGAATGTTATCGTCCTCGAGCACGTAGATAAGCTTGGGGAACGCCGGAGTGATCCACACGCCGGCCTCGTTCTTAACGCCCTCATAGCGCTGACGGAGCGTCTCCTCCACGATCATGGCAAGGTCGTGCTTCTCCTGCGCCGAGCGAGCCTCGTTGAGATACATGAAGACCGTCACGAACGGCGCCTGGCCATTCGTGGTCATAAGGGTCACGACCTGATACTGAATCGTCTGGACGCCGCGACGGATCTCGTCACGCAGGCGGTCCTCAACGACCTCGCGGACCTTTTCGGGAGATGCGGAAACGCCGAGCTCCTCGAGCTCGCGGGCGACCTCGCCGCGAATCTTTTGACGGCTCACCTCGACGAACGGGGCGAGATGGGTCAGCGAAATAGACTGGCCGCCGTACTGGGAGGAAGCAACCTGGGCGATGATCTGCGTCGCGATGTTGCAGGCGGTCGAGAAGCTGTGCGGCTTCTCGATCAGCGTGCCCGAGATAACAGTGCCGTTCTGGAGCATGTCCTCCAGGTTCACCAGATCGCAGTTGTGCATGTGCTGGGCAAAATAATCCGAATCGTGGAAATGGATCAGGCCCTCATTATGAGCATCCACGATCTCCTGGGGCAGCAGCACACGCTGAGTCAGGTCCTTGGAGATCTCGCCGGCCATGTAGTCACGCTGAACGGAATTGACGGTCGGGTTCTTGTTGGAGTTCTCCTGCTTGACCTCTTCGTTGTTGCACTCGATCAGCGACAGGATCTTGTCATCGGTCGTGTTCTTCTGGCGCTTCAGGCTCTGAACATAGCGATAGATGATGTAGTGGCGGGCAACCTCGTAGCAGTCGAGACGCATGATCTCGTCCTCGACCAAATCCTGGATCTCCTCGACCGACACGGTGTGGCCCGCGTTCTCGCATGCCTCGGCGACGTTTTGTGCCGCATAAACCACCTGGCGGTCGGTAAGACGAGAGCTCTCCTCGACCTCCAAGTTTGCGGCGCGGATGGCATTGACGATCTTTTCGATGTCAAAGACGACCTCGGTGCCGCTGCGCTTGATGATCTTCATCCTCTTGCCTCTTTCGCGTCGTAGTCTCATTGCGCTTCAGAGCCAAACGATGCCCGGCAGGGCGTGCCCCTGTCTTGCGGCGCCGTCGCGCAATCTGTGTTCTCGATAAACCATATGCCTCCATGCGGACATGCCCAGGAGCCGATCAAGCGGCTCAGGGACACGTTCAAAAGAGGCAGTTAAGGTCTTCGTTCTCTGTCCGCCATCTATCATACGACAAAGACGCATCTATATCCTGTATTCTTTTTTTAGATCAAACACAACATATAGTGTTTTAGCAGGTCAAAGCAATTGGTCATTTTGCAGACACATAAATTATGAGGGGCTCTTGGCAAGTCGGTAAAACGTTACCAACACGGCTACCTGCATGGCAGTTATAAAACCCCCTTAGTCAAGCCGCCGACAAATCCTACCAAAACCAAGCCGCTCACGCCAAAAGAATCCAAAAGATTATGCTTGACCAACATGTTGCGGTCGAATGCCGGCGGACGGAGTGACAGGACTGCAAACGCTCGGAAGACTGCAGCCCCGGCACCCCGTCCGCCGGCATTCGATAGACGAGGAACTATTTCTTCTCTTCGCGAGCTGCCATGCGGCCGAGAGCCGCTGTAAAGGGATCGAGCAGCACGCCGGCGATAACCACAAAAGCCCACCCCTTTGTGACAAGACCTGCCCAACGCGCGAAGAACGTACGGCCTTCAATCGTTCCGAATCCTCCCCGGAAGGCAATCTCGCCAAAACCGATTACCATAAAAAGGAGCGTGGCACCGATGACCGTACCGGCGATCTTGTGTGACGCACTCCCCCGCTCAAAACCAAAAAAGTCCAGGCACATACCAACCGTTTTGCCAAACAGCGGGAGTGCGCTCAGAACCTCGGCGATCACCGTGGCCACGATGAGTTGTCCCCAAAAGCCCGTGGGGCTCGTCAGATCCAAGCCGGGCGCCCCTTCAATGATGGGGAGAAACGCGCAGAGCAATAGCGGGTTAAAGAAGCCGTTGAGAATACCGGTAACGCGGTTGACAGGTAACTTCATAGCCGTAAGCCTTTCAAAGTCATTGATAGAAAGAAGGCCGCCGGCATATGTCGGCGGCCCCGATAAAACATGATGTGCGGCAAAGCAACTACTCGAACGGCTACTCCGCCTCGCCGCCGGCCGCCATCTTCTCGGCCTCGGCAAGCTGGGCCGGGGTGAGTTTGCGATACTTGATGGCGCCAAAGACGACACAAGCCGCACAGACGATCATGCCGGCGATGAACTTCTGGTCAATCGTCGCACCAAACGGCGACGTCACGGCCTCAAACACAATGGGAGACAGTGCCATGCCAAAGTTGATGCCGGCCATGCCAATGGCAAGGTTAAACGCACGTCCCTCGGGGGCAGAGTTGCCGGCGGCAAAATTGCCCTCCAGCGGCACGTAGGTCTCCTTGCCTAGCGCAACGACAAAGCCCGCAACGCACAGCACCATAAAGGCGGGCGCAACCAGCGTCAGGCCCAGGCCAACGAGCGTCACGCCCCACGCAATCGGCATAGCCAGGTTCTTAAACTTGGCAAACAGCGGACCGACCAAAAGACCAGCCGCAATACCGGCAACGGTCATAACGGTAGAGGCAAGACCGGCCTCCACGGTACCGCCAAAGCCGCGACCCACAACAAGCAGCGAAACGTTGGAGCTGAAGAGCTGGAACGTGAGTACGAACACAAAGCTCATGAGCGTGATAATCGCGACCTCTTTAGGCATATTGGCAAACACATTGACCTTGCGCTTGGGCTCAAGATGACCCTCGGGAAGACAAACAGCCTCAATCACGATGAAAATGATCATGATGAAGTACGCCGCATAGCTATGAAACCATTCGGCGGAACCCAAAATACCGGACACCATGGTCCAGATAATGCCGCCAAGAGCAACAAAGGTGGAGTAGATGCCCATGACAAACGAACGCTGCTTTCCGCCAAAGTAATCCGCGATAAGAGCGTCCGTTGAATTCTGCACGGCACCGAGACCAAGGCCCATGACAGCAGAAGCCGCTAAGACTTGGCCGAGCGAGTCGTGGAACACCAGCACCGAGACGCCTGCCAGCATCACGATAACGTGACCGACGAGCGTCGTCTTCTTCTTGGACACGCGCGAAGCGAGCTGGGAAGACACGAGCATGGCGGACAGCGCCATCATCAACGGGATGATGCCGATAATCATCTGAACGGCAGCGATGTTCTCGTTGGGAAACGCCGCCGCGACAGAGGCCACGATGGGGACGGGCACCAACATGCCCATAATGCACATGGCGGCAGCATAAATGCCCACCAGGTACTTGATCTTGCTTTTATCCATGATCCATCCTTACACTTAAAGAAAAGGGTCGGAGCGGCCAGGCATCACCAGCGGCCGCCCCAAACACAGCACTATTAGTCGTTGAATCCGGCGAACACGGGTTCTCCGCTGTACACGAGCGCTTCCTCGACACCATCGAGCACGCGGCAAGCGCCAGACGCCATCGCCTCGAGCTCAAACTCGCCGGGATAAGCCGACACGGGGGCGATCCAAGAGCAGCATTCCTCAATCGAGGCAACGAGCTCCTTGCTGTGGACCATGCCACCTCCGAGCAAGATGCCGTCGACGTCGCCCTTCAGCACACAGGCCATCTCGCCAATCCACTTGCAGATTTGGTAAACCATTGCATCCCAGGCGCGAGCTGCAGCCTTATCGCCCGCAGCGGCACGCTCGCACACCTCGATGGCATCGGAGGTACCCAAAAGATCGACAAAACCGCCGGTCTTCATGCAATGGGCACGGGCGACATCAAGGCCGTGTTCCGCGGTGTACTTTGCGACCTCGATCGCGGGAACCGATCCGCAGCGCGTCGGTGCCATGGGGCCCTCGCCGCCGACGATGTCGTTGCCGTCCACCATCTTGCCCTTAAGATGAGCCGAGATAGAGATGCCGCCGCCGATATGGCAAACGATGAAGTTGCACTCATCATAGGGGCAACCGAGCTTTGCCGCATGGCGGATGGCGGTCTCTTTGAGATTAAGGGCGTGCAGATGCACGTTTCGATACACGCCCTTAATGCCCGTCATACGTGCGAGGTCGCACAGCTCGTCAGTATCGGGAGGATTCACCACAAAGGCGGGCTTGCCACATTTCACGGCAAATTCGTAGGCAATCTGGGGTCCCAGCTGCGCCGGGTGTTGAATGCCATTTGCGCCAACGCGAGCATGCTCGAGCATGACCTCATTGATGGCATACGTACCACCGGGCAGCGAAAGCAAGCCACCGCCGCGACCGACAAAAGCATCAAAGACCTCGAGCTTTAGGCCCGCCTCCTCCAGTGCCCCGAGAATCAGATCGCAGCGATACGGCATCTGAGCCGAAACCCCGTCGAATTGGGCAAGGTCCTTCGCATCGTGCGCAACGTTCTTACTGAGCTTGCACTCATCGCCCTCAAAAACGCCCACCTTCGTGGAAGTGGAACCCGGGTTGATTACCAGGATGCGCCAGGGAGTCTTTTTATCGGACATACCTTAAGCCTCCTTAAGCGCCTGAGCGCGCACGCAGCTCATCACCACGTTGCCGACGATCTCATCGACGGGCGCAGAGCGCGAGCAATCGCACACGATCTTCTTGAAGCCCTGAAGCATGGGACCGTAAGCATTGGCGCCGGTCAGATTCTGGATGATCTTGACGCCGATATTGCCCACGTTGATATCGGGCCAGATGACCACGTTGGCTTGGCCCGCAACAGCGGACTCACGATGCACCTTCTTGGCCGCAACCTTGGGGTTAATTGCCGAATCAAACTGGAACTCGCCGTCGATGGCAAGATCGGGACGGCGATCGTTGGCAATCTCGCGAGCACGGCGCACTTTGTCGACAAGTTCATTGTCCATCGAACCGTCAGTCGAATGCGAAAGCAACGCGCAACGGATATCCCATCCGGTCAGAGAGCGCACCGTCTCGCTCGACGAAATCGCGATCGAGGCAAGCTCCTCGCTCGTGGGGTCAACGCAAACGGCAGAATCGCCAAAAGCCAAAAGGCCACCTTCGCCGCCGTTCCAGTTGGGAATGTCGGCGATACCGCACGAGCTCACAGTGTCCACCCCGTCAGCAAGACCGACGATGGCCTGACCCGCCAGGATGATATCGCCCGTAGCGTTATCGATACCGGCGAACATAACGTCGGCATCGCCGAGCACCTGCAAAATCAGGGCGCGTTCAAGCGGACGCGTCATACGGCGCGCAGCGCCCTTGGGCTTAAACTTGCAATCCGGATGAGAAAGGTAGCGCTCGCAACAAGCGGCGTTCGCCTCCTCGTCGGTCACATCGACAATCTCGATGCCGTCAAGGGAGATACCACGCTCGTCGGCAAGCTCCTTGAGCTTACCGCCGTCGCCAACCAGCACGCATTCGGCAAGATGCTCGGCGGCGATCTTTGCGACCGCCTGCATCATGGTCTCGTTTTCGCCCTCGGGAAAAGCAACGCGCATAGGCTTGGCGGCAGCCTGCTCGCGCAGGGTCTGCATCAGGTCCATGGCAGTTACTCCATCTCTTCGGCAGTGCGCTCGATAAGCTCGCCGATGGTCTTCATGACCATGACCTCGCGAACGGGAACCTCGGCATCGAGCTCGTTCTCGATCATGGACGTCAGGGCGATCATCTTCATCGAGCCCTTGCCCAGGGTCTCGAACGTCGTCTCGGGGGTCACATCGCCGTCATAGTTGTAGGCGGACTTGGCAAAATCGCAGATCTGCTGAGTGAGTTCTTCGTTCATGGCAAAGCCTTTCTAAGATAAAAAAGAGGGGCGACCACGGCGGGCTGGAGACATGGGTCCCGCCGTGGCCTAAGAGAGGAATCGAATTGTTACAAGGGTGAAAACTTAGTCGTCAAGCTCGAACGTAAGCTCCTTGTAGCCCGGACGGTCGATGACCTTGGCATGGACGCCAACGGTCTCGCCCGCCATGAGTTTGGCGCGAATCTCGGGGGCCTTCTTCTTGGTAATGCCGTAGATGACGTAGGTGTACTGAGAACCCTCGTCGATATCAACGGCGCCGTAGGCGTACTTGCCATACTCCTTAAGGTAGGGCTTGTCGTTCTGCGGACCAGGCAAGGTAAAATCGATCAGATGGCCGTGACCGGAAACCTGGACCCAATCGGTCTTGTGATAGCCGCAGGCATTGCAGGCAAGGTGGGGCGGAAACTCGACGGCTCCGCACTCGGGGCATTGGCGCGCCCAATAGATGCCCTCTTCAAGACCCGTGTAGAACTTCTTGACCACGGGCTCCATATCTTTGAGTTGCATGAGAATACTCCTTATGGGAAATCGAAAACCGCGGTCGCTTAGGCGACGGTACGAAGAATCTGGCAGCGCACGTTCTGAGAACCGCCAAAACCGCGCAGGAACGCCGTCTCGGGAACCTTCTTCATCTGGGTAGCACCGGCGACGCCACGCATCTGCTTGACGGCCTCAACGATATCGGCGATGCCGGATGCACCATGGGCGTGACCGAAGTTGCAACGACCACCGTGCGGGTTGATGGGCTTATCGCCGTCAAAAGCGGTGCGACCATCGATCGCGTACTTCCAAGCCTCGCCGCGCGGAATATAGCCGCACTCCTCAGCCGAGACGATCTCGGAAGCAAGGAAGAAGTCATTGCACATAAACAGGTCGATCTCGTCGGGGCTCACGCCGGTAAGGTCGTAGACCTGCTTGGCGGCAAGCTCGGTAGCCCAGTGCTCGTTGTGAAGCAGGCCGGCCTCGACCGCAGAAGCGCCCGTACCCAAAACCTCAATAGGCGCATACGGCACGCCCATGGCCTTGGCCTTCTCCGTGGGCATCACGACAACAGCTGCGGCACCGTCGCATTTCTTCTCAAAGCCGGTAACACGCAGGTACTGCGTAACGCGCGGGTTATACATGCTCTTGAGATACTCGTCGGCGGTATCGAACCCGGCTGCCTTCGCGTCCTCCTCGACCGTAGTCTCGTACCAGGCAAGGGGATTCAGGACGGCACCGCGGCGAAGGCTCTTGGTAAGGCCGTTCAGGGCGTCATCAATCTGATCGGCGGTAAGGTCGTACTGCATCGAATACTCGTTGATCCAGTTGTCGAACGACACGCCAAAGGCGCCGTCGAGCGGGCGACCATACGCGCGGTCATAGATCTTATCGAGCGAGGGAATCATGACGTCGAGCGTAAAGTCCTGACGAATATGGGAGGGCATATGCTCGACGGGAAGAGTCGAAGCCAAATCGCAGGCACCCGTAAGGACAACGTCGTAAGCACCGGAAGCAACCGCCATCACGGCCTGCTCAAGGGCGACGTAACCCGTGCAGCAAGCCTCGGAATGATGGACGGAGCCCTTGGCACGAACGCCAAACCAATCGGCAACCTGCATGTTGGGGGTAATGCAATCGCCAACGAGATACGGATTGGCGCTGCCGTGATAGAAAAAGTCGATATCGCGGGGCTCAAGACCGGCATCGGCAATTGCCTCGAGGGCCGCATAGCCAAACGCCTCGCCCTCTCCAATACCCTGGGTCTCGGGATGCTCCTCAAAATCCTTGAACGGGGTGCAGCCCACGCCTACAATCGAGACGCTGCGCATGTTCTTTCCGAGCGTAACCACTGAATATCACATCCTAATCATGTGAAGGTGTACGGAGTGATGGCGCAGTCCGGCCGCGAGCGAAGGTGAGAGAGCGCTCGCGGCTTTTCTGTGCCGTCACACGTTGAACTACTGCAGTGGTTCTTTTGAACGTAGCTTTAGTTTATGAGGGGTTAAACGGGACACGTGAGACAAAAAGCCCCGATGTGTCCCATCATATGGGACGCATCGGGGCTAAGCGTTCCAAATAGCAGATAAACGGACTCGTATTATTTGAGCTAATGATCAGAGATATCTAAAACTCGCCCTGAATACAACCGTTTATCCCCAAATATCGACCGCTCACGCGACTGGCCTTTCAAAATCGGGAATACGTGGGTGTTGATGACGCGATGCATCGTCGACAAAGAGCGGTGCGTAGAACATGCGATTGAGGGCGGCGGCAACGGTGCGCGCCTCAAGGTCGGGCCGGGCCTCGAGCCAATACTGAATGAGGTTATGGTGGCCCGCAAGCGCAAATGCTAGATACAGGTCGAGGTCCGTTTCATCGGAAAATGTCGAGCGAAGCCGATTGCGAAAATAGTCATGCATAAAGATCGTTGCCTTGTGAGCAAACACGGGGTCGCCGTTATCGCTGTTAAGCGCCAAAACTTTCGAGCGATTAGCCTTGAGGATCTCCATGCGCTTGATCATCGTGGGCGTAGGGTCCAGCTGCGCATCGCCAAAGCGAGCCTCCAGCGCAACATCATTGATGTCCTGCATATTCTGGAGCAGCTCATCTTCAAAACGTTTAACCACATCATCGACAGAGCGATAACAGCGATAGAACGTCGATTTGGATGTATGGGCAAGGCGAAGTACCTCGGCCACCTTAATCGACTGCACCGGAGTTGTCGCCATAAGTTCAAAGACGGCATCCTCGATCCGTGAAGCAATATCGTTTTGAGCGTTCAGTGACATGGCGGCCTTCCCTATTGGCGATTGGCTCCTATGCTACCCGAAAGGCATGCTCCTTGACGACGATACGAGGCTTAGAGCGTGCCGCACAAGAGATGACGCAGCGACCGTATGTCACCGACGAAGTATTCCATCCGCCGGGCATGCCATCTTTGCGAGGGTCAATCGAAAACCCGACGCCTTCAGCCTTGAGGATGGCCTCGATGCGCGTCCACGTCTGACTCATGCGAAGATTGCGTTCTTGCAAATTGGGAGCAGCGTTAATCCACGCGCGCTCGTCATCGTTCACCATACGCCCAACCGCAACGGGAGCAATCTCATCGATCGCCTCGATATCCACGCCAATAGGTCCTCCAACCGACCGAGCAACATCGGAAACAGCGAGGACGGCCACGCTTCCGCCATGTGAAATGGAAATAGAGGGTGCCTCCCCATCCGCAAGCTCGATCTTGCCGAAAGCAGAACGCGCAAGCTGGGCGTCGTCGAAGACACCCAGGGCGTCGCGAAGCAGCAGACCCACGCCTGCAGCTTCCCTCCGAGACGCAATTGGGAGATCACCGTTGGAAGCACGTAAGGCATAGCGTCCCGCGATTAATGCCATATCAACGGTCTCGCCGAGATCGATCGCAGAAACATCAACGAGATGTACGGTTATATTCAAAATGGTCAACCCCCACTCGATTGAGATGACAAGGCTAAACAGACGCTCAGAACCGCTCTTTCATGAATCGAGGTACCTTTTGCCGGCGATTTGGCGACCAAAACAAAACAGCCCAGAGGACATAGCCTCTGAGCTGCGAACATTTGGTGGGCGTTAGAAGATTTGAACTTCTGACCTCTTCCGTGTCAGGGAAGCGATCTCCCCCTGAGCTAAACGCCCAAATGGAGCGGACAACGGGGTTCGAACCCGCGACCCCAACCTTGGCAAGGTTGTGCTCTACCAACTGAGCCATGTCCGCCTGCAAGGATTTAATATACGGGATGATCCACCCAAATGCAAGAACTATTTTCGAATAATTTGAAAAAAGTTCGAGGCCAAGCAACGGGTACGAAACAACGGGTACGAAAAAACCCGGCTACCGTGGTAGTCGGGCTGTTGCGCTTGGAGCGGACAACGGGGCTCGAACCCGCGACCCCAACCTTGGCAAGGTTGTGCTCTACCAACTGAGCCATGTCCGCATATGTAAAACAAAACGGGCGCCGGAGCGCCCGGATGTTGCCTGGAGGCGAAGCCCGGATTCGAACCGGGGGTAAAGGCTTTGCAGGCCTCTGCCTTACCACTTGGCCACTTCGCCGAAAAAGGACCGCTTGAGACGGTCCGGAAATGCAATGGAGCGGACAACGGGGCTCGAACCCGCGACCCCAACCTTGGCAAGGTTGTGCTCTACCAACTGAGCCATGTCCGCTTGCGGGTTATTAATTTACGCGAGTTGCCCAAAAGACGCAAGTACTTTTTTCAAAAAAGTTGTCCGCCACATGCTCTTGGCAGATAAACATGTCAAAACGATTTACTAGGCGCACGATTCCAACGTTCCGCTAAACAGCTTGACCATCCGAACGCGCGTACCGGCACCATCCGTACGACGGGCAACCTCCACGTTGTCGACCAACATGCGCATGAGCTTGATTCCACGCCCGCGTTCCTCAGTCGTAACCGGCTCACTCGACCCGTCGATCGAATAGCCCGCCCCACGGTCGACGACCTCAATCACGACGCGATCACCATAGGCCTGAACCGTCAGGATGCATCCGATACCGTCCGCATGGTCATACGCGTTGCCCAGCGCCTCGCCCGATGCCAATGCGACGTCATAGCGCTCGTCACGACGCAGCGGAAGCGATTCAAGCAGCTCGGCAATACGGTGTCGGTAGTACGGAAGATTCTCGATGCCCTGGCGCACCTCGACGCTCTTGCTCCAGCGCGGCAACTCCCCCACCGGAATGGCAGGAATTGACTCGCGCGGCGGCCCTGCAACATGGAGGATGTCGACAAGTCGGGCAATCTCCAAAAAGCGAACGACCTCATCGGACGCATTAACAAGCGAAAGCAAGCCCTCGCGCCTCATGAGCTCCCTGGCACGCGTGAGCAAAAACGCCAAGCCCGTCGAATCGATGAAGCTCACAGTCTGGCAATTGATGACAACACGACGCACGCCCCGGCCGATCAAATTATCCAACCGTCGGCGCAACGCGGTCACCGAGGCGATGTCGATATCGCCCGGTGGCGTCAAAACCGCTATGTCATTCCACTCATTCATACGACCATGGTTCCCCAAAAGAGTTCGCTCGATGCATACGTATCTGTAACTGCGAAGATTTTGCCCGTCAAGCGTCGCGGTCTACGATCGACCTCGTAAAAATTCAAGGGAAACCAGCGCGATATCATCGTCCAGCGCCGACTCGGTAAAGCGGTCAAGCTCGCCCAAGACCTTACCGCAGATTCCCGATACGCCCTCACCCGAGACAGAGAGCAGAAGGTCGCGAAGGCGCTGCTCGCCAAAGAAAGCACCCGAGCGATCGCGTGCTTCAATCGTTCCGTCGGTATACATAAAGAGCATGTCACCAGGAGCGAACGTAAAGGCGCCCGTCTCGTACACCATGCTTTCAAAGGCACCGATTACGCCCGATTGACACCCAAGGAGCTCCACCTCTCCCCCTCGGGCTTCCGTGCCGCCAAGCGGCGTCGACGACGGTCTGATGACCATGGTGGGAGGATGTCCCGCCGAGCAATAGGTAGCTCGGCCCGCTTTAAGATCGATCTTGGCGATAAACGCCGTCACAAACGTCTCGACCCTCGAAAAGCCCATGAGCATACTATTGAGCGAGCGGGCCATGCGTGCAGGCCCCGCGCCCTCCCAGGCATAAGCCGTCAACGCTGTCTTAACGAGCGCCGACATCGACGCCGCCTCGATTCCCTTGCCGGACACATCACCCAAAATCATAACGGCGCAATCGTCGGGAAGACGAACAAGCGTATAGAAGTCGCCGCCGACCAACGCCGAATTCGTTGCCGATAGGTATACCGAATCGGTTGCGATACCCGGAACGTCACTAAGCGAATTTCTCATGCCAATCTGAAGCGTCTGAGCGATATGGCGCTCTTCGCGCTTTTGAG
Source organism: Collinsella sp. AF31-11 (assembly GCF_003475605.1). Classification (NCBI taxonomy): domain Bacteria; kingdom Bacillati; phylum Actinomycetota; class Coriobacteriia; order Coriobacteriales; family Coriobacteriaceae; genus Collinsella; species Collinsella sp. AF31-11. The sequence goes on along the minus strand of NZ_QRQS01000006.1, from coordinate 41,902 downwards.
ACTCGCCCTCATAGATCAACTCAAAGTCGTGCGCCAAATGCACCATGTAGTCGTATTCAAGATCGTCGATTGGCTCCTGGCTACCATCGCGGAGCAGCAAGGCGCGCGTCGTCGGCCCCTTGGCGACATCAGCAGGAACAATCGCATCGCTGCTTCGCTTGCCATCCGCCTCCGAGCGATAGCGCCCCGCCTCGATACCAGAGTCGACATATAGTCCCTGGCACGGCAGGCCGTGAGCCCTCAGCCATGTACCCATAGGCGTGGATTCGTCCACACGCGTTAGACGCACGTGCTTGAGGTCGTCAGCGCTCGTCCCGCCCAGCACCGATGTCTCGAACCCATCAGAAGTTGCCCCCAGGCGCGCCGCTGGCGTCGTGACAGAAAAGAAGAGCGACTCCGGATCGCCCGGCAACGCCACACGACTGCCGCCCTCAAAATCGATGACATAGGATTCGAGGCCCGCATCATACTCCACGGGGCAGAAATGACAATTGAGCACGGCGCAGATTTCCGACGACACGGCACGCGAGGCGGCAACAGGATCATCAAGATAGGCAAACAACTCATCACGCAGCACATTGAGCGAGCGGCCGAGCTCTGCCGTACGACGCGAACGCAGGCTCGATGCCATGCCGACCAGCTGAATGGACAGGTAATCGCAAATGACTTCGAGCACGTTGACGTCATAGGCAAGCGGCGCCTGCGGACGTTTCCAACCGACCTCCAATACGCCAAGAACCTGAGTGCCGTAAAACACGGGAAGGCAGATCTCGCTACGATATGGGGGCATATCTTGCACGCGTAGCAGGTGCTTAGAACGATTGTCCAAGTCCATGAACATACCCGAGGCGACTCGATCGCCCTCCAGGTCCTGTTGAATCGACAAGCGGCACGCACGCGACTCGCGAAGCACATACGTCGGGATGCCTGCGCCATACGGCATAAACTCGGGCAGGTAGCTGTCATGCAGCTCCTTAGAAACGCCGCGAAGCTTAAACCCGCCGCTCTCAGAAAAATAAATAGCAGCACCCGATGCATCGAGCGTCCCCACGAGCTGATTCAAAACGGTATCCAGCAAACTAGGTAGTTCATCGGAGCCCACCGTGCTCATAATGACCGACAACGTGCCCGAGAGGCGCTTATTCGCCACCCTGAGCTCCGATAGCGCACGCTTGAGCTGACGATCGTGCGAATACTGTTCTTCGATGCTATGGAGCGCCACCAGGACGCGCGGCGCGCGGCGGCCAAAGATGCGAGGCGGTGTAACCGAGCCGGCACGAACGAGGACGGGAATAAAGGAACCGTCGCTTAGCTTGAGCATCAACTCGCTCTCGGTTCCATTGATCTCAAACGGAAGACGGTGCTCTGTCGCGCGCTCAAATGCCGAAGAGTACAAGAGATCCTTAACGTCGCCATTGATCACATCGGGACGCTCTTCACACATCAGGTCGAGCAATCGATTATTCACATGCAAAATGGTTCCGTCGAGCTCGCAGATGATGACCGCATCGCTCGTGATCTCGACCAACTGGGCAACGTCTGCCCACTCGTTGCGCTCAAGCGTTTCCATCGTGAACCTCACCGTCTATCGGTAACAAAAAAGCCTCCGAAGAGGCTCCTAAATGCGATGGTGTCGGAGGCGGGACTTGAACCCGCATGACCAAAAAGCGGTCACTAGCACCTCAAGCTAGCGCGTCTGCCAATTCCGCCACTCCGACATGCTATGTTGTTGATTCGCGGTTCGTTTTGTTAGACCCGCGCGTTCAACGAGAAAGATAATAACCTATGTTTCGAGAGCTGCGCAAGCACTTTTTTCAAAAAAGTTTACGAATTTGTAATTGCACAGGTAGATTCGTATGTCCGGTCCCGAATCGGTGTTGCCTCCCGGCGCGTCCTCGGGCATGAGCGATATTTTGCTTTGCACTTCGTGCTGCAAAATATCGCTCCCCCTGCGGAATGCGCCGGGAGGCAACACCGATTCGGGACCTACAGCCACATTCTCCAAGCACAATTCCCAAACATGTTCTGAGGCTGATAAAAAGATAGTGGCTCGGCAAAGCCGAGCCCTTATAAAAAGAGGCCGGAGCCAAAGCTCCGGCCTCACTCAATTTCCCATTAGATTAAGTGAGCGATCAAGGAATCGCCCTCCCCTCAGCCGAGTTAACGCAGGGTCCTTGCTGGGGTTACTTTTCAGAACACTCCGCAGGACGCAAGAAGCCCTCGCCGCACGAAGTGCGCAGCGAGAGCTTCTTGCATGTCCGAGGACGTTCTGAAAAGTAACCCCAGCAAGGACCCGGCCGTTTACCGACTACAGGTCGATGTGCGATTCCTTGATCGGGAACGGCTCGGCGAAGTGGCACGCGCAGCAGTGACCCGGGGCAACTTCCTTAAACTCAGGAAGCTTCTCGGAGCAGATGCCCTGCGCGATCGGGCAGCGCGTGTGGAAACGGCATCCGGTCGGCGGATCCAGCGGCGACGGCGGATCGCCAGCGAGAATGATGCGCTTGCGGGTCTTCTGGATATCCGGATCGGGCACCGGCACAGCAGACAGCAGCGACTGCGTGTACGGGTGGTGCGGCTCACTGTAGAGCGTCTTCCAGTCCGAAACCTCGACCATCTTGCCCAGATACATAACGGCAACGCGATCAGAAATGTGCTGCACGACAGAAAGGTCGTGAGCAATGAAGAGATAAGCCGTACCGAACTTGTCCTGGAGCTCCTTAAGAAGGTTCAGAACCTGGGCCTGAATGGATACGTCAAGTGCAGAGACGGGCTCGTCGCAGATGATCAGCTTGGGCTTCAGAGCGAACGCGCGGGCGATGCCGACACGCTGGCGCTGGCCGCCCGAGAACTCGTGCGGATAGCGGTTGATGTGCTCGGGGTTCAGACCGACGACGTCCAGCAGCTCGCGGACGCGCTCGATACGCTCTTCCTTGGTACCCACGCCATGAATGGTCATGGGCTCAGAAACAATCTCGCCGATGGTCATGCGAGGGTTGAGCGAAGCATAGGGGTCCTGGAAGATGAACTGCATCTCGCGACGCATATCCTTGATCTCGTGCTTGCTCATCTCGGCAACGTCTTTGCCCTGGAAGAACACTTTGCCTGCCGTCGGCTTGGTCAGGCGCATGATGGTGCGGCCCGTGGTGGACTTACCGCAGCCAGACTCGCCGACCAGGCCAAAGGTCTCGCCCGGATAAATCTCGAACGAAATGTCATTCACAGCAGAGACGACACGCTTGGAGAAGCGCTTGGCGAACATGCCGGACTCAGCGGGGAACTCCTTAGAGAGGTGCTCGACCTTAAGCAGCGGAGTACGCTCGTTGGTATCTGCCATTACGCCTCGCCTCCCTTCTTGGAATCCTTGCGGGTACGGGACGTCTCAGGAGCGTTCTTGAGGAACTCGGGGTCACCGGAGTAGTGGCACGCAGAGTAATGACCAGACTCGGTAACAACGCGCTCGGGGCGCTGCTTGCGGCACTTGTCCGTCGCATAGGGGCAACGAGGCGAGAACACGCAACCCTCGGGCAGGTTCATGAGCGAGGGCGGGTTGCCGTGAATCGGCGTAAGCGGCTTCTTCTCATCGATAGCCTGCTCCGGGATGGAGCGGATAAGACCCCAGGTGTAGGGATGGCGGCTCTCGTAGAAGATTTCCTCAGCAGTACCGAACTCGACGGGACGACCGGCGTACATAACCATGATCTTATCGGCCATATCGGCGACAACACCCAGGTCATGGGTAATCATGATAATGGCGTTGCCGTTCTTCTCCTGCATCTCCTGCATGAGCTCGATAATCTGAGCCTGAATGGTAACGTCCAGAGCAGTCGTGGGCTCGTCGGCAATCAGAATATCGGGATCGCAGGCAAGAGCCATAGCGATCATGACACGCTGACGCATGCCGCCGGAGAACTGGTGCGGATACTCGTTGACGCGCTTCTCGGGCTCGGGGATACCAACGAGGTCCAAAAGCTCGGTGGCGCGCTTGAGCGCCTCCTGCTTGGAGTAGCCACGGTGCAGACGAAGGCCCTCGCCCACCTGCTTACCGATCTTATAGACCGGGTTAAGGGAGGTCATAGGATCCTGGAAGATCATCGCGATATCGTTACCGCGAATGTGTTGCATCTCTTCCTCGGTCATCTCGAGGATGGAACGACCGCGATAGCGAACGTCACCGCCCTCAATCTTTCCCGGAGGCATCGAGATAAGGCCCATGATGGTCATGGCGGTCACGGACTTACCAGAGCCGGACTCACCGACGACACCCAGGGTCTCACCGCGATCGAGCGTGTAGGACACACCATCGACGGCGCGAACGACGCCATCCTCGGTGTGGAAATACATCTTAAGGTCATCGACCTCGAGCAGATGCTGGCCCTCGGGAACCGGCTGGTCCTTCAGGTCCACATAGTTCTTGTTCTTCTTCATCCTTATGCGTCCTTCATCTTGACGTCGAGGGCGTCGCGCAGACCGTCACCAAGCAGAGTGAAGGCGAGCACCGTCGAGAGAATTGCCAGACCGGGCATGATCATCATCCAGGGAGCAGTCAGAAGATACTGCTGACCGTCCTGAATCATGGAGCCCCACGAAGGCGTAGGCGGGATAACGCCCATGCCAAGGAAGGACAGAGCGGACTCGGTCAGAATAGCGCCACCAATGTTCATGGTCGCATAGACCACGATAGAAGCAACGGAGTTCGGGAAGATATGGCGCATAACGATACGGGCATCGGATGCACCCATAGCGCGAGCGGCGTCAACATAGTCGTTCTCTTTGACCGTCAGGATCGCGGATCGGAAGACGCGCGCAATCGAAGGCCAGCCGAGAATACCGATGGCGATAAAGACGTTCTGAAGACCACGGCCGATAACGGCGATCATGGCGACAACGAATAGGACGTACGGGAACGCCAGGAAAATGTCCGCGCAGCGCATGATGATCGTATCCCAGATGCCACCATAGAAACCGGCGAGGGCGCCCATGACCAGACCGATCACCGTGGAGATGGCGGTGGCCATAATACCGACGGAAAGCGAAACGCGTGCACCGTAGATAACACGGACGAGAATGTCACGACCAAGGGAGTCGGTGCCAAACGGGTGCTCGGCACACGGAGCCAACAGCGAAGTCTCGGCCATGGTAGTCGAGTCGGAGGCCGTCGGCGAACCGAGCCAGGGCTTAGCCCACAAATCGGCGGTCAGGGCAACCACAACAACGATGATGATCCAGCAGACACCGATAACGGCGAGCTTGTTCTTACGAAGACGCTTGAAAGCGTCGCCCCACAGCGTGCGGGACTTGGCGGGAGCAGATGCGGCCTTGGTGGCGGTAGCCTGCCCCTGAGACTGAGAATCAGTTTCCTGCATGAGACGTACCTCTCTTAAGCCTTATCCGACGGACCGCCAAGGCGGATGCGCGGGTCGAGGAATGCATAGCTAATGTCGACGAGCAGGTTGATCACCATAACGACGACAACGATGAGCGTAACGCCGCCCATAACGATGGGCCAGTCGCGCATGCTGATGGCGCGGTAGACCTCATAGCCAATACCGGGCCAGTTAAAGACCGTCTCGGTCAGGATGGCGCCCGAAAGCATGGCGCCGAAGTCGACACCAATATAGGTAACGACGGGGATGAGTGCATTCTTAAGCGCATGCTTGATGATGATCGCACGATTGGAGAGACCCTTGGCCTTTGCTGTGCGAATGTAATCCTGGTTCATGACGTCGAGCAGCTGCGAGCGCATGATGCGGGCAGCATAGGCGGTCGAAACCGAAGCCAGCGTAATGGTCGGAAGCACATAGTGCATCCAATCCTGATACTGAGAGCTGGAACCACCAGCACCCGAGATCGGCATGGAGAACGCGCCGCCGGTGGCATCCTTGAGGATGACACCAAAGAACAGCTGCAACAACATGCCGAGCCAGAAGGCAGGAACGGCAACGAGGATCGACGTGGTCAGCGTTACCAAAATATCCCAGAAGGAGTAACGCTTTACTGCCGAAATGATACCCGCACCGATACCCATGATTGCCTCGAGCACGATGGCGCACGCGGCAAGTTTGACCGTATACGGATACTTCTGGGCAAAGATTTCCGTAACCGGCAGCTTGCGCTGATACGAATTGCCCAGATCGCCATGAAGCAGGCCGTTCATGTAATACAAGTAACGGTCCACGAGCGACGTTTGAACGGGGTCGCCGTTCTCGTCAAGAATCGCGTTGCCATCCTCGTCCGACTGGACCAGGTGATAGCGAACGCGAAGCTGAAGCTCCACCTCGGGGGACAGAGCCTTGTCTCCACCGATCAGCTTGATCGGATCTCCCGGCACGATATTCTGGAGGGCGAACAGAATCAGCGTGACGCCCAAAAACACCGGGATGAACTGAAGCACACGTTTAACGATGTACTTACCCATACCACTCCCCTATCTAGGGATTAACCTAAATGGGATGCCGATCGCCAGACCGGCATCCCAAAATTACCATCAGCCAGTTTACCCCAGGTTAGGGGGAACTGTATGTTTCCCATGAGGTCTACGTAAATACTTGACCCTCACGGAAGCTGCAACTCTTAGGCGAGCTCAGCGGTACCCAGATCGGCGTGCTTCTGCGGATCAACATAGAGGTGCTTGATGCGATCGGAGCCGGCGATGGTGTGCGTGTAGAACATCACCGGGATGACCGGGCAGTCGGCAGCGACCATAGCGTCGGCCTCCTGCATCTTGGCGATACGCTCATCGTCGTCAACCGTGGTACGAGCCTCGTCAACCTTAGCGTCGAACTCGGGATTGCTGTAACCGGAACGGTTGTCGCCGCCGAGGGAGTCGGAGTGGAACAACGGGTACAGGAAGTTGTCCATAATCGGGTAGTCGGCGATCCAGCCCAGACGACCAAACTGATAGTTGAAGTTCTGATACTGCTCGAGCAGGGCAGACCACTCAGGGGTATCGGAAGTAGCGGTAACGCCCACCTTGGCGAGGTCACCGATGATGGACTCCATGATCTCCTTGTGTCCACCGTCCTGGTTGTAGGACAGGGTCACGTTGATGCCGCGGTCGCCGTTGGCGCCGGCAGGAGCAACCTTGTCGAGGTACTCGTTGGCCTTATCAACGTTGTACTCGCAGAACTCCCATGCGCCCTCCTTGTAGCCGGCGATTCCCGGAGGAACGATGCCGTCAGCGGGGGTACGGGTGCCCTTGAAGATGGTCTTGCAGATGGCCTCACGGTTGATGGCCAGGGAGATGCCCCTACGCAGGTCAGCGTTGTTGAACGGCTCGGCCGTGTTGTTGCAGGTCAGGTAGTACGTGGAAGGCTCGGCGCCGAGCAGCATGCGCTCGCCGTCACCCATGGTGTAGCCGTCCTTGGACACGCCGCGATCCTTCTTGGCGGCGTCGATCTGAGCAACGGGAACGTCGCAGACATCGAGGTTACCGGCCTGGAACTCCTTGTAAGCGGTCTCCATGTCCTTGATGACCTGGAAGTGGATGCCATCGATCTTGGCCTTGTCGCCATAGTAATCGTCGAACTTCTTGAGGTTGATCTCCTGACCATCCTCCCACTTGCCGTCCATCATGAACGGGCCGTTACCGATCGGGGCAAGGTAGAAGCTCTTGACATCGGACTCGGCGCACTCGGGAACCGGGGCCAGAGCCGGGTGAGATGCGACGAAGGGGAAGTCGGCGTAAGCGGAAGACAGCTTGACGACGAGGGTCTCATCGTCGGGGCAAGTAACACCGCTGAGCTCAGTAGCGTTACCGGCAAGCAGATCGTCATAGCCCTCGACCATGGAAAGGTGATAGGAGACCTCGGAAGGACCATACTCGGTAGCGATGGCCGACTTGGTGTTGACCAGACGCTCCCAACCGAGCTTGAAGGACTTGGAGGTAACGTCGTCACCGTTGTGGAACTTGGCCTTCTTGATCTTGAAGGTGAACTCGGTGGCGTCATCGTTGGCCTCGAAGGACTCGCAAGCCAGCGGGACAATCTCGCCCTTCTCGTTGTCGTAGGTGGTCAGAGCGTCGAACAGCTGGTAGTTGACCTGAGTGCCCTGATCCTCCTGGACGTTGTAGGGGTCGATGCAAACCGGGTTGTTAATGTAGAAGTTCAGCGTCGAACCGGACTCAGAACCGGAAGCGTCGCCGCCCTTCTTGCCGCATGCGGCAAGAAAAGCCATAGAGCTCGCAGCGAGGGTGCCGCCAACAAAGGCGCGACGACCCATAACGGGCTGGTGGAACATAGAATCAGCCATGCCATCCTCCTTATGAGATAGGACAAAGTGAATTCGATTGGGCAACGTCGAGACAACCCGATCGAACCATTCAAACGCGGTCCGCCGTTATGGCTGGTTATGCAATGCGGGCCAACGTTTTCAATACAGTAGCGCATTTTATGCACAATTTGGCGCTGATTCCGGTTAACGGTCGAGAATTTCTTTAGTTAGGCGAAGTATGTGGGGATATTTTGACCCTGTTACAAACATGTAAACAAAAAGGGTCCCGCACTTGCGGAACCCTTTTCAAGCGTATACGCAACTCGAGCTTAGTAGCCCACGATGCCCTGGGGGAAGAAGAACATGCACAGCACGACGCACACGGCAAACACGACAGCCATGATAACGGTCAGGCGGTCCAGGTTCTGCTCCATAACGCCCGTGGCAGAGGTGGAATTATACAGAGAGCTGGCGATCATATCCGAAACACCAGTGCCCTTACCGGAGTGCATCAGAACGAGAATCGTCAGCGCCACGGCAGACACAGCCCAAACGACAAACAGAAGAATCTGGAACGGACCCATAGATAAGCTCCTTAATAGAACAATTCAAACTCCAGTACTGTACCACAACCTCGAGCACTCCCCCATCTGCCATTTGGGGACGGGGTAGAAATAGCGCAAAAGGGGGTTGCCCGGACGTGGACAACCCCCTTACAAGAAAACGTTAGTTGTTTTCTTTAGGCCTCGGTGGCGAGCACGCGACCCGTCATCTCGGCGGAAGGCTCAAGACCAGCCATGGTGAGCATGGTCGGAGCGATATCGGAGAGACGACCGTCCTCGATACCGGTAAGCTTGGCCTTCTCATCAACGATGATGAACGGCACACGGTTGGTGGTGTGAGCCGTAAACGGATGCTTGGAACCGTCGGTAGCGACGTCAAACATGTGGTCGGCGTTGCCATGGTCGGCGGTGATCAGCGCAAAGCCGCCCTTGGCGAGAATCGCCGGGACAACCTTGGAGAGAGCCTCGTCAACGGCCTCGACAGCCTTGACGGCAGCATCGAACACGCCGGTGTGACCAACCATGTCGCAGTTCGCGAAGTTCACGATGTAGAAGTCAGCGCGATCCTCGTTAATAGCGGAGACGAGCTTCTCGGTAACCTCGGGAGCGCTCATCTCGGGCTGCAGATCGTAGGTAGCAACCTTGGGGGAAGCGACGAGCACGCGCTCCTCGCCCTCCTTGGGCTCCTCGATGCCACCGTTGAGGAAGAACGTCACGTGGGCGTACTTCTCGGTCTCGGCGGTGTGCAGCTGCTTCAAGCCATTGGCTGCGATGACGTCGGCCAGGACGTTCTCGGGGAACGTCTTGGGGAAGGCGACATCAACGTCAAACGTCGGATCGTACTCGGTCATCGTCACAAAGTGCGAAAGCTTGATCTGCTCACGCTCAAAGCCGTCGAACTCCTTGTCCGTGAAAACGCGGGTCATCTGACGGGCGCGGTCGGGACGGAAGTTGAAGAAGATGGCCGCGTCGCCCTCGTGGATGCCCTCGTTGTGGGCAGCGAAGGGCTCGACGAACTCGTCGCCGCGCGGGTCCTTCTCGTAGTAGGCCTTGATACCGGCAACGGGGTCGGTATCGGCATCGGACGCGTTGACCATGACGTCGTAGGCGCGCTGGATGCGCTCCCAACGATTATCGCGGTCCATGGCCCAATAACGGCCCGAGACGGTGGCAACACGAGCGTCGCAACCGGTCTCCTCGGAGATCTTAGCCAGGAAGGCGCAGAACTCGCTCATGTAGCCGGCACCGGACTGCGGATCGACGTCGCGGCCATCCATAAAGGCGTGAACGCGAACGGTCTTGATCCCATGCTGGGCAGCCATCTTGACCAGAGCCTCGACGTGGTTCATGTGGGAGTGAACGCCGCCAGGGCTCATAAGGCCCATAAGGTGAAGGGTCTTACCCTCGGCCTTGACATCGTCCATAGCCTTGACGAAAACCTCGTTCTTGGCGATGGAGCCATCCTTGATGGCGTTGTTGATGCGCGAAAGTTCCTGGAAGACGATGCGGCCGGCACCGATGTTGAGGTGGCCCACCTCGGAGTTGCCCATCTGGCCGTCGGGAAGGCCCACGTCCTCGCCCGAAGCGCCGAGCGTGGTGTGAGGATACTTCTCGTACAGGCTATCAAGGAAGGGCGTCTTGGCAGCGGCGACGGCGTTCTCGCCATCGGCCGGAGCCAGGCCGCAGCCATCCATGATGATCAGGAGTGCAGGAAGGTGACGCTGTGCCATATGTCCTACTCGCCTGCCTTGACGACCATAGAGGCGAAGTCGGCAGCCTTGAGCGAAGCGCCGCCCACGAGGGCGCCGTCAACGTCGGGCTTGGCGACGAGCTCGGCGATGTTGCCGGGCTTGGCAGAGCCACCATAGAGAACGCGGATGCCGTTAGCGAGCTCCTCGCCGAACATCTCCTTGAGGGTCTCACGGATAGCGCCGCAGACCTCCTGAGCGTCCTCAGCGGTAGCGGTCTTGCCGGTGCCGATGGCCCAGATGGGCTCGTAAGCGACGACGACCTGCTTGGGGCAGGTGATCTCAAGACCAGCAAGGCCAGCCTTGACCTGGTTCACGACGTGCTCGACATAGGTGCCAGCCTCGCGGACCTCGAGGGACTCGCCGCAGCAGAAGACGGGAACAAGACCAGCGGCAACGAGAGCCTTGGCCTTCTTGTTCTGGTCCTCATCGGTCTCGTGGAAGTAGTCGCGACGCTCGGAGTGACCGATGATGCAGTAGGTGCAGCCAGCGGACTTGAGCATGTCGCAAGAGGACTCACCGGTGAAGGCACCCTTGGCCTCCCAGTACACGTTCTGTGCACCGAGGGCAATGGGGGCAGCCTGAATGCGGTCATGAACCGTGGTGATGTCGATGGTCGGAGGGCACACGAGCACCTCGACGCCAGCCGGAACCTCGGGCAGAGCCTGAGCCAGCTCGTCGGCGAGCTTGGCGGCCTCGGCGACGTCGTTGTTCATCTTCCAGTTACCAGCGATAAGAAGGGTGCGATTAGGCATCGAGAAGCGCCTCCACTCCGGGCAGGGCCTTACCCTCGACGAGCTCCATGGAAGCGCCACCACCGGTGGAGATCCAGCTCATCTTGTCGGCCAGGTTGAACTTGTTGACAGCTGCGACAGAGTCGCCGCCGCCGATGATCGAGGTGCAGTCGGCCTCGGCGACAGCTTCGGCGATAGCCTGAGTGCCGTGAGCGAAGTTGTCGAACTCGAAGACGCCCATGGGGCCATTCCAGAACACAGTCTTGGCGCCCTTGACGGCCTCGGCGTAGAGCTCCTCGGTCTTGGGACCGATGTCCATGCCCTCGCGGTCATCGGGGATAGCGTCGGAAGCGACAACCTCGGGGACAGCGTCCTCGCCAAAGTGATCGGCAACGCGGTTGTCGATGGGGAGCAGGATCTTGACGCCCTTCTCCTCGGCCTTCTTGAGCATCTCGCCAGCGCGCTCGACCCAGTCCTCTTCCTTGAGGGACTGACCGACGGTCAGGCCCTGAGCCAGGAAGAAGGTGTATGCCATGCCGCCACCGATGATCAGGGTATCAGCGGAGTCGATGAGGTGATCGAGAACGCCAATCTTGGAGGAAACCTTGGAACCGCCGACGATAGCGACGAAGGGGCGCTCGGGCTCGGCGAAGATGCCGGTCAGCGTGTCGACCTCCTTCTCGAGCAGGAAGCCAGCGACTGCGGGCAGGTAAGCGGCGGGGCCCACAACGGAACCCTGGGCGCGGTGAGCGGTACCGAAGGCATCGAGGACGAAGACGTCGCCATAGGAAGCGAGGATCTTGGCGATCTCGGGATCGTTCTTCTTCTCACGCTTATCAAAACGGACGTTCTCGAGAACGAGGACCTTGCCCGGCTCGACGGCGGCGACAGCCTCAGCAGCCTTCTCGCCGTAGGTGTCGGCGACAAAGGCAACGTCGAGACCAGAGAGCTCAGCAAGCTTCTTGGCGACGGGCTCGAGGGACAGCTCGGGCTGGAAGCCGGTGCCCTCGGGACGGCCGAGGTGGCTCATGAGGATGACGCGAGCATTGTGCTCAACGAGATAGTTGATGGTGGGCAGGGCAGCCTTGATGCGGGTGGTGTCGCCAACGACGCCATCCTTGATAGGCACGTTGAAGTCAACGCGGACGAGAACGCGCTTGCCGTCGACATCGATGTCGCGGACGGTCTTCTTGGTAAAGGCCATGTTTGCTTCTACCTTTCGTACGTGTCTGCCTTCCATTACGGCAGACGATTTCCTATAAAAAGGGCGCGACCTTAGGGTGTAAGCCCTATAAGGCCGCGCCCTTCTTTAGACGCTCAACGAGCTATTCGCTAAAAGCTAAATTAAGCAACGAACTTCTCGAAGTACTTGATGGTGCGGACCATCTGAGAGGTGTAAGAGTTCTCGTTGTCGTACCAAGAGGTGACCTGAACGAGGGTCTGGCCGTTGCCGAGGTCAGAGCACATGGTCTGAGTGGCGTCGAAGATGGAGCCGTGGGTCTCGCCGATGATGTCGGTGGAGACGATGTCGTCCTCGTTGTAACCGAAGGTCTCAGAGATGGTGGCAGCGTAGGCCTTCATAGCAGCGTTGACCTCGTCGACAGTGACCTTCTTGTCAACGACAGCGTAGAGGTTGGTGATGGAGCCGGTCGGCGTCGGAACGCGCTGAGCGGCACCGATGAGCTTACCGTTGAGCTCGGGGAGAACCAGGCCGATAGCCTTGGCAGCACCGGTGGAGTTGGGGACGATGTTGACGGCGCAGGCGCGGCTACGACGCTTGTTGCCCTTGCGCTGCGGGCCGTCGAGCGGCATCTGGTCGCCAGTCCAGGCGTGAATGGTGGTCATGATGCCGGACACGATGGGAGCGAAGTCGTTCAGACCCTTGGCCATCGGGGCGAGGCAGTTGGTGGTGCAGGAAGCAGCAGAGATGATGTTGTCCTCAGCGGTCAGCGTCTCGTGGTTGACGTTGTACACGATGGTGGGCAGATCGCTGCCAGCCGGAGCGGAGATGACGACCTTCTTGGCGCCAGCGTTGATGTGGGCCTGAGCCTTAGCCTTGCTGGTGTAGAAGCCGGTGCACTCGAGAACGACGTCGACGTCGAGGTCGCCCCAAGGCAGGTTGTTGGCGTCGGCCTCCTTGTAGATCTTGATCTCCTTGCCGTCAACGGTGATGGAATCCTCGCCAGCAACGACCTCGTGATCGCGAGCGTAGTTGCCCTGCGTGGAGTCGTACTTCAGCAGGTAAGCGAGCATGTCGGGAGAGGTGAGGTCGTTGATAGCGACGATCTCGGAGCCCTCATGACCGAACATCTGACGGAAGGCCAGACGACCGATGCGACCGAAGCCGTTAATAGCAACCTTTACTGCCATTGTGTCTCCTTTCGTAAGGCCCCCGCAAGCTACAGCGCCTGCCGTTGAGGCCCACAAACTAACCACTCGCCTAATATACCTTTTTTTGGACTTGAATTTCACGAGAATGGTCGAAATTGAAAATCAAATTTACGTTAAAACGTTTTAAAGAATAAAATAGCAGCTAAATCCGTATATAAGTCTATACTTTAAACTACCTGTTTGCTTCAATGAGCTTTTCAAGCCTCAAAACTCGATGGTAGAGGGCCGACTTCGACAAGGGAGGGTCAGCCATCTCCCCCAAATCACGCAGCGACAGATCGGGGTAGCGCTCGCGCAGGTCGCAAAAGACCGCCAATGCATCCGGAAGCTCATCGCGAAGGCCACGCTGCTCGAGCTCATCGATCAACGCAAGCTGATGTTGGGCAGCACCGGCGCTTCTGGTCTGGTTGGCGAGCTCGGCATTCACGCGACGGTTCACATCGTTCTTAACCAACTTGACCGCGCGCGCTTCCTCAATCTCGGCAACGCTGCGCTTGGCACCAATCAGCTTTAAAAGACGCTCGATCTCCTCGGCGCTCTTAATGTAGACAGCAAAGGATCCACGCCGCGCGTTAACGCGCGCATGGACCCCGATCTGCTCCAATAGATCGCAGAGTCCCCGGGCATACTGCTCGCCCTGCACCGCGATCTCCAAATGAAAGTCGCCACGGGGATCGGCCACGAAACCGCCAGCGATGAGCGTGCCGCGGATGTAGGCAAGCCTGCAGCAGGGACGGGCAACGATGTGCCGGGGAACACCGGCGACGAGCCCTCCCCTGCGGTCGAGAATGCCCAGCAGCACCAGAGCCTTGTCCAGGTCGGGTTGATCGGGCAGGGTAATGAGATAGTTACGGACCTTATGCAAGACCGATTTACGAACGGTGAATTCCGTTTTGAGCTTAAGGATGCGATGCGTCAGTGTGATCATCGTGCGCGCGACGGCGCCCGTCTCGGTCGCGACCGTCAAACGATACCGCCCGGAGCCGGCCAGCGAAAGTGTACCGCTCACACGCGTCAGGGCGGCAAGCGTCGACAAATCACAGTATTCACATTCGGGTTCGCAGCGCGCGAGCTCGTCACGCACCTCCGCGGTAAACGACATGCAGGCCTATGCTTTCGTGTTCGCGCGCGACAGGTCGCGATGGGAAATGCTCACGTGATACTGGGCGCCTTCCAAATAACGTGCCGTGGCCTCGGCGATGGCAACGCTGCGGTGTTGGCCGCCCGTGCAACCGATGGCAATAGAAAGTTGCGGCTTGCCCTCCGCGATATAGCCGGGCATGACCGTATCGAGCAGCTGCGTCCAGGCCTTCCAGAACTCCTGGGTCTTAGGATGGTCCAGAACAAAGTCGGAGACTTTCTTATCGAGACCGGTCATGGTGCGCATCTCGGGATCGTAGAACGGATTGGGCAGGAAGCGAACGTCGATCATGATGTCCGCCTCGACGGGCATACCGTGCTTAAAGCCAAACGAGAACACGTGAACGTCCATGAGCTGCTGGTCGGACAACTCGGAGAACGCCATGCGCAATTTGTTGCGCAGGGCAGAGGTGCGCAGGCGGCTCGTGTCGATGATCATATCGGCTCGATCGCGCACACCCTGCAGCTGCAGGCGCTCGCGCTGAATCGCGTCGGCCGTAGTCTCCCCCGGCTTGGCAATGGGATGGCGGCGGCGGTTTTCGCTATAACGACGGATCAGCACCTCGTCAGAAGCCTCCAGGAACACGATGTCGCAGCTCATCTCGCGCTCTTCGAGCGCAGCGACCGCATCGAGTAACTCGTCAAACAGTCCCTGGCTACGCAAATCGCAGGTGACGGCAAGATGCCTGCCCACGCCCGTATTGATGCCGACGAGTTCGGCAAGCTGGGCGATCAGACGCGGAGGCAAGTTGTCGATGCAAAAGTAACCCATGTCCTCGAACACATGCATGGCCTGCGTTCGGCCCGATCCGGACATTCCGGTGATGATGACGATATCGGGGATGCGCTCCGAGCGCTCCGCCGCATCCATGGCATCTCCCTTTTGCATGTGCTGCCTCCCGAAAACAAGCGCGGGACCCAGCAACCCGGATCCCGCGCGGTCAATTGCCTATATTGAGTATACCGCCCCGAGCGGATACGAGGCCTGTCTTACGCCTCAAGCGCAGCCTTGAACCAACTCGTAATACTCGTGGGGTGCGTGATGGCGGTGCCGACGACAACGGCCCAGGCGCCAGCATCGATCGCGGCGCGAGCCTCCTCGGGCGTATGCACGCGGCCCTCGCAAATGATGGGAAGGCCGGGGAATTCCTCGGTCGCCTGACGCAGGAGCGGCAGGTCGGGGCCATCGGCCATGGTGCAGTCGATGGCGGCGACGCCGTGAGAAAGCGTGGTGGATACCAGGTCAAAGCCCATATCAACAGCACGGCGAATATCCTCGATGGTGGCACAATCCGCCATCAGGAGCACACCCTCCTCGTGCAGCGGGCGGAAGGTATCCTCGACCGTCTTGCCATCGGGGCGCGGACGATCGGTGGCGTCGATCGCCACGATATCGGCACCGGCAGCAACGCAGGCGCGAGCGTGACGCAGCGTCGGCGTGATGTAAACGCCCTCGTGCCCATCCTTCCACAGGCCGATGACGGGAACCTCACAGCGACCCTTAATGGCGGCAATGTCGGCAAGGCCCTGGCAGCGAATGGCGGCGGCGCCGCCGAGCTCGCAAGCGCGAGACATTTGAGCCATGGTCTCGGGCGTACGAAGCGGCTCGCCCATATACGCCTGAACGCTCACGACGAGTTTACCCTTCAGGGATTGAATCAAAGGATCAACAGCCATTTCCATCTCAACCTTTCTCAAAACGGCCTCCTGAGGCACCGCACCTTGACGTTCAAACCGTCGCTCGCGTACCAAAGTACGCTTCGCTCCTCTTTCACGTCAATCTGCGGCACCTCAGAAGGCTCACTAAGTAGATTTCAAACTATAACGTAGCAAGAAGATGCTCGGCGGCACCGATGAGCGGCGCGTCGCCCTCCAGCGAACCGATGAGGATCGGCGTGTCCTGAAGCGGATCGAGCGCCTGGCTGGCATAGCCCTCGTGCACCGAATCCTTCCACGTCTGCGAACGCCAATCGGGACCTTGGTGGATCACGCCGCCCGAAAGGACGATGACCTCAGGGTCCAGGATGTTAGCGAGCGAGCCCAAACTGGCACCCAGCGCAAAGCCGGCGTCATGGATGACCTCGGTCGCCTTTGCGTCGCCCGCACGGCACAGGTCGTTCACATCGCGACCGACCGAAGGACGGCTGGGGTCGACGCGGCCAAAACGCTCATCGTACATTCGACCAATGGAAGTGCCCGAAGCAACCGACTCCAGATGGCCGGAACGCCCGCAGGCGCAGGGAATGCCGGCGGCAGCCGAGCACTCGATGTGGCCCATATGGCCGGCAGCACCATGGAAGCCCTGCATCACGCGGCCGTTCTCGACATATGCGCCGCCGATGCCCGTACCGATGCCAAGACACAAGACGGAGAACTTGCCCTTGCCGACGCCCCAGTGGGCCTCGCCCAGAGCATGAGCCTGCACGTCGCCTACGACGGCAACGGGAAGACCGAGGTCCTCGCGCAGACGCGGCCCCAACTGAACGCCGGACCAGCCGGGCATGATCTCATTGGCATACGCGATGGCGCCCGTCTTGGGATCGACGACGCCGGCGGCACCGATACCGACGCCAAGGACCTCGACATCGGGATTCGCCTCGAGAGCAGCCTTAATGGACGCCTCGATACGCTGGAAGACGGCCTCGCCGCCCTCCTGGGCCTCGGTAGGAACCTCGGCCTCAAAAACGGGATGGGGCACACTACCGTCAGCCGGGTACTCCATGATGGCAGTCGCGATCTTAGTTCCGCCGATATCGACAGAGCAGACGTACTTGTTCTCCATGTCGCTCTCCTTAGGAGATAAAAAACAACTACAGGAAATGAAGGCGGTGTTATCGCCGCAACTTAGTAAAGGTTTCCCAGGTGCCCGAGGTTGGGGTGAAAGTGGTCGGGCGTTGACCTAATGGGTCACGCCCGACCACTTGAGCCCCAAGATCGGGTGCCTGGGAAAGCTTTACAGGAGACCGTTGTCCTGGAGGACCTTCTTAATCGCCTCGACGTTCTCGCCGGTCATGGCCTTCACCGGGCGCGGCATGGTCGGGCTGTCGAAGATACCCATGAGGTTCATAGCGGTCTTGAAGGCGCCGACGCCACCGGCATAGCCCTGGACGCCCGAGGTGACATCCCAGATGTGCGAAATCTCATTGAGGCGATCCTGCTCGGCCTTGACGGTAGCCCAGTTACCAGCCTGAGCGGCCTTCCACTGACGCACGTAGCCCTCGGGCTCAACGTTGGCGAGACCCGGGACGGAACCGTCGGCGCCACCGAGGTAGGCGCCGTCGACAACAACCTCGTGGCCGGTGAGAATGCTCATCGGATGGCCGTTCTTCTCGTTCTCCTGAACGAGGTAGCGGAACGAGATGTCATCACCCGAGGAATCCTTGACGCCGGCCAGAACGCCCTCGGCGCCGAGCTTGGCAAGGAGCTTCCAGGGGAGCTTGGTGTGAACGCAGACGGGAATGTCATAGGCAAAGATGGGCAGGTCGAGTTCCTCGTGCAGGATGCGGAAGTGCTCCTCGACCTCGGTCATGCCCTGCAGGGCATAGAACGGGCAGGTGGCGACGAGGGCATCGGCGCCCAGCTCCTGGGCGACCTTGCCGTGCTCGATCATGCGCTCGGTCTCGGTATCGATGATGCCGACCAGAACGGGAACGCGATGGTCGACGATACGGACGGCCTCGGCGATAATCTGGCGACGGCGCTCGTCGGTGGAGAAGACGACCTCGCCCGAGGATCCCAAGAAGAACAGGCCATCGACGCCAGCATCGATCATGCGGTTGATGCTGCGCTCAAAGGAGGCAACGTCAAGCTGGTGATCTTCGGTATCGGGAACAACGACGGGAGGGATAACGCCGGTGAATTTCTGAGTTGCCACAAGAATCTCCTTAGTTGTCTGGCGGGCGGCCCTATGCCACCCACTCTTGTTGGCAGTGTCCAGGCCGTCTAGGCCAAAGAACACGAGTAGAACGTTTGGTTAAAAAAGTCGACGACTTCGTTTTCGAACGCATTGATGCGCTCGTGAGCGTATTTTGCATAGATGATATGCCTCCGGTCACACTCAAGACCGTTGAATACGGCAAACTGATCCTTGGGATCGCTCACGGTATCCATAAGCGACGTGCCCATGAGCACCGATCCGCGCACCCGAGACGACAGCGCCTCGAGACCGCCAGGAAGCGGATTGGCAACCGCCGTGCAGGCGAGGCCCCGCTCGTCCAGAGCAGAAACCGCCAGCGCGACTCCGCCGCCAAGACCCTCGCCCCATGCAAAGATGCGGTCGGGGTCCATGCCATCAAGATTGCGCGCCACCTTCGCCAGCGCGCAACCCCAACGGACGCGCTCGACAAAAGCGGGCGAAGAAATCCCCCGCTGCAGGTCGTCCGCACCAGCAACATCGTCATCCAGCGCGAGGACGGCATACCCCATGGCGGCAAATCTCGTCATGTGATGCCAGCCGCGCACAGGCCGATCGATGTCGTGGAACATCAGGCACAACGGCACACGCTCAGATACTCGGGCACGACCAGCGGGCTCAATCAAGCGGCCGTGTACGACATCCCCGCCGACCTCAAAGGAGACCTCGGAGTAGCACGCGCACGGATTGGCGAAATCAATCGCCGTAACGGTCAACCCGCAAACCTCAGGATTCGATACGGCTGTACACAAATCGGAAATATCCACCGAAGTATCGCCGCGCCAATCCCGGAAATCGGAGAGCTTTGACGAAACCGTCCCGGGAATCCCCGTAAGCTCGGGGACAATCAGCTCATCGACATTGCTTTCGCACTTAGACATGAGCCTCCCCTCCCTTGCAGAAAAACGGAATGATCAGATCGTCAAAGTCCTGAGTCTCCTCGTGGCCAAAGCCCTCAAAGAACTCATGGCGCTTCTCGCAGGTCAGGTTGTTGTAGACCGCAAACTGCGTTGCCGGCGGGCAAACGATATCGGCAGTTCCCGTGCCAAACAGCACGGGGCATTTGACCATGGGGGCGAAGTTCTTGGAGTCGAAGTACGCAAGCTTTGCATAGGCTTCATCAATACGAGTCGAGTCCTCATCAAACCAGCGCGACCAATAGCGAAGGCCCTCGTAGGCAATATCATCGGCATCCAAATCCCAGACCAGGCGGAAATCCGACAGGAAGGGATAGAGGATGGCGGCGCGATTGATAAGCTCGCTGTTAAGCGCGCAGGTCGCAATACCCAAGCCGCCGCCCTGCGATGCGCCATTCACAAATACGCGGGCAAAATCGATGCCCTCGAGCTCGCGAACGATACGGCATAGGATGCGGATGTCCTGATGCAAGCGGACATAGTAGAGGTTGGCCGGGTCGCCGTCGATACCGGCGACGATATGGCCCGCGACCGTTGTGCCCTCAAATCCACCAATGTCCTCGGAGGGACCTCCTTGGCCAGGACAATCGAGAGCGATCAGCGCCATGCCCATACCAGCAAACGACGCCTGCTCAAACCAGCTGCGGCTTGCACCCGGATACCCATGGAACTGAAGCACCAATGGCACGGGCTCGTCCGAGACGGGCTTAAGGTACTTGGCATGCAGGCGGGCGCCGCACATACCGGTAAACCAGAGGTCGAAAAGCTGGCAAGTCACAGCATCGGCGACCGATGCCGCCTCAATCGCATAGTCAAGCCCAACGGCGTCGGCCTCGGCCATGCGATCTTTCCAAAAGAAATCGAAATCTGATGGACGGGGCATGGCGCCTCGATATTCACCAAATTGCTGCTGTAGCTCCTGAGCACTTGGCATGGCTCGTGAACCCAACCTTTCGAAATCGCAACGGAGGTGCGCCCGGCAAGGGAACCGGGCGCACGGGAGGGAAAGCGAACTTACTCGCCGAGCTTGGGGTGCAGCAGCGACGGCGCAGCGCCGAGCAGCATCTTGGTGTAGGGGTCCTGGGGGTGCTGGAAGACCTGCTTGGCCTCGCCCTGCTCGACGATCTTGCCACCATTCATGACGATGATGTCGTCGGATATATAGCGGACCGTCTGGATGTCATGGCTAATGAACACCATGGCCAGGCCGAGCTCCTTCTTAAGGTCGGTCAGCAGGTTGAGAATCTGCGCGCGGACCGAAACGTCCAGAGCCGAGGTGGGCTCATCGGCGATGATAGCGTCGGGGTTCAGCGACAGGGCACGGGCAATTGCCACGCGCTGGCGCTGACCACCCGAAAGCTGGCCGGGAAGAACCTCGGCGGCAGAGCTGGGCAGACCGGTAAGCTCCAGGAGCTCCTTGACGCGCTTCTCCTGCTCTGCCTCGGTGCCCAGGTTGTGGACGCGCATGGGGTCGAGCAACTGCTCGCGAACGACCATGCGGGGGTTGAGCGCCGTTGCCGGGTTTTGGAACACGACCGAGATGACGCGACCCATGTGGCGACGGTCCTCGGCGGTACGCTTGGTAACGTCCTTGCCCTTAAAGTAGACCTTGCCGCTCGTGGGGGCCTGCAGGCCGCACATGACGTTGGCGGTGGTGGACTTGCCGCAACCGGACTCGCCGACGATGCCGATGGTCTGTCCGGGCATGAGCTTAATCGTTACACCCTGGACGGCGTGAACCAGGTTGGGGTGCAGAATCGAGCCGGTACGGGTCCTAAAGGTGACGTGAACATCATCAAGGAAGATGATCGGCTCGACGCCGTTGACTGCGGTCTCGCTCATCTACATCACCTCCGCGTGAGGGGTCAAACCATTTGCCTTGAGCACCTCGTCGGGGAGCTCGGAATAGAAGTGCTCGGTGCCAGGCACGCGCTTGAAGACCGGACGGGTGTCCAGGCCAATGCGCGGATGGCTCGAGCGGGGCGCGAAGCGATCGCCCTTGGGGAAATCGCGCGGGCTCGGAACGGCGCCGGGCACCTGGTGCAGGCGGCCCGAACCGCTCTCGATGGACAGAACGGAGCCCAGAAGACCGCGGGTGTACTCGTGAATCGGGTTGGTGAGCAGCTCCTTGGTGGGCGCCTGCTCGATAACCTGACCGGCGTACATAACCGTGATGTTATGGGCAACCTCGGCGACCAGAGCCAAGTCATGCGAGACGAAGATCATGGCAAAGCCGAGCTTGGCCTGAAGATCGTTGAGCAGCTTGATGACCTGCTTCTGGACGGTAACGTCCAGAGCGGTCGTGGGCTCGTCGCAGATAACCAGCTTGGGGTCGCGGGTAAGAGCCATAGCGATCAGGACGCGCTGACGCTGGCCGCCGGAAAGCTCGTGCGGATAGCTCTCGAGCGTACGCTTGGGATCGAGTCCAACGAGCTCCAGGAGCTCCTCGGCGCTGCGGGTGCCGCCGCGCTTGGTGAGCTGCTTCATCTGAGCGGAGATGAGCATCGAGGGGTTGAGCGAGGACAGAGCGTCCTGATAAACCATGGCGATATCGGTACCGCGCAGGCCGAACCACTCCTTCTTGCTCATCTTGAGCAGGTCACGGCCTTCCCAGAGGACCTCGCCGGAAAGATGCTCGTCCTCATCGGTCAGGCCCATGATGGCCAGCGTGGTGATGGACTTACCGCAACCGGACTCGCCCACCAGACCCATGGTCTGACCGGGGCGAACATCAAAGTTGACATGGTCGACGACGTTGATATCACCGTGGTGCTCAAACTGGATGCAGAAATCGCGGACCGAAAGGATCGGCTCGACAGACTCATCGGGCACGTGGCGGTCGTTACGCTTGAGCTCGACATCGCGCAGGGCGCCAAGGCGAGCGGAGAGGGACTGAGCCTGCTCCTTGTAGGCACGAACGGGGTCGGAGACCAGCAGGTCGGCCTCGCGGCGCTTGGAAGAATCGGTCGGATCCAGGGCAGCGGAGGGAGCGGCGGCCATAGCGTCGGTAATGCCCTCGGACAGGATGTTGAGTGCCAGGCAGGTGATCATAATGGCCAGGCCCGGGAACAGCGCCTGCCACCAACGGCCGGCGAGCACGCCACCGCGGGCGTCGGCAAGAATGTTGCCCCACGTAGCGGTGGGCTCCTGGATGCCAGCGCCGATGAAGGTCAGCGAAGCCTCGAAGATGATGGCGTCTGCGACCAGGGTGACGGTAAAGACCATGATCGGGGCGATGCAGTTGCGCAGAACATGCTTGATCAGAATCCACGGAGCCTTGGCGCCGGACACGATGACCGCGCGGACATAGTCCTCGCCGTACTCGGACACGATGTTGGCGCGCACGATACGGGCGATCTGCGGGGTGTACATAAAGCCAATCGCAAAGATGATCGACGGCACGGAATTGCCCAGGATGGAAACGAAGACGGCTGCGAGGGCGATACCCGGGATGGACATGATGATGTCCAGGATACGCATGATCGCCTCAGAGACAGACTTGCGCGAAACCGCCGCAAGAGCGCCGACAACAGAGCCGCAGACCAAAGCCATGGCGGTAGCACCAAAGCCGATGATCAGCGAGTAACGGCCGCCGTAGAGCATACGCGAAAGGATGTCGCGGCCCTTGTCGTCGGTACCGAAGATAAAGCCGCCACCAGGCGCCTGGCGCGCGGTGAAAATATCGACCGGGCTATAGGGGGCAAGCAGGGGTGCCAGGATCGCAGTCAGGGCGACCAGCACCAGCACGACGGCGGCAATCTTAGAAGATAGCGCCATCTTCTTCCAGCCACCGAGCTTGAGCCCCTTGGAAGCAGCCTTCTCGAGCTGCTCGGTTTGCTTCTCTCGAATCTTTACCATAATCTACACCGTCCTGATGCGCGGGTTGATGAGCAGGTAGAGCATGTCAACCACGATGTTGATGATGATGAAGGCAAGAGCGACGACGATGACGACGCCCTGAACCAAGTTCGCCTCGTTGCCCTGAACGCCCTGCAGAATCGCGGTACCCATGCCCGGGAGGTTGAAGATAACCTCAATGACGACGGCACCGCCCATGAGGTAGCCGATCTTAAGGCCGAGGGTGGTGACCGGGGTAATCAGCGCATTGCGAAGAACGTTGATACCGACGACGACCTTTTCGGGAACGCCGGCACCGCGAGCCATACGGACATAGTCCTTATCGAGCTCCTCGACCATGGCGGTACGCACGATACGAGTCATCTGGCCCGTCAGCGGAAATGCCAAGGCGATGGCGGGCATGATCATGCGTCCCAGATAACCAGCCGGATTCGTGGTGAAGTGAGGCAGGGCGCCCGATGCCGGGAGCACCTTAAGGTAGGAAGAGAACAGCAAAATCAACAGAACGGCAAGCCAGAACGACGGGGTTGCCAAGCCGGCAATGGAAAAGACACGGATCACTTGGTCCGGCCATTTATCGCGATACAGTGCCGCGATGACGCCGAGCAAAAACGAAACGACCGCGCCGATGGCAAGACCGATAAAGGTCAGCTGCATCGTGACGGGCAGGGCCGTGGAGATGCGCTTGGCAACAGAGTTGCGAGCAGCGCCGTAGGTGCCCATGTCGCCGTGGATCAAGTCGCCCATATAGCGCACATAACGCACGGGCCAGGGGTCGTCCAGACCATACTTCTCATGGTACTCGGCAACCGCCTCGGGCGAGGCACCGTCACCCAACGCCGTGTAGGCGGGGTCGGTCTTGGAGAACGACATAAGGAAGAACACCAGGACGGTGACGCCCAATGCCATGATCGGCAGCGCGACAAGACGCCTTCCAATCAAACGTAGAAAGTTGTTCACGTTCTCTCCCCTTTCTTTTGTCGGTAGGACCAACTGGTATATGAGTACGGATACTCATTACAAGACCCGAGCGACATCGTTGCCGCCCGGGTCTTTGTTTCAACTATGAGGATACGGTCTCAACGACCGGTATCCTGCATATAGACTCAAGCGAGTCTTACGCCTTGACGGTCGCGACGCCCTTAAAGGACATGCTCGTCGTGCCGATGCCCTTGAAACCATCGAGGGCCTCGCCGTTGGGCGCGGTGGACGGATCGTCCCAAGAAGCGGAGACGGTCTTGACGTGGACAACGGGGTACAGAACGGCGTTGTCGGCGATGATGTCGAAGCACTCGTTCCACTTCTTCTGCTGCTCGTCGCCCTCGGCGGCAAGAGCCTCGTCCATGAGTCCGTGGAGCTTCTCCCACTCAGCGGACTCCTTCCACGGGCAACGGGTCTGCATCCAGACGTTGTCGCCAAACCACCAGTTGAGCAGCAGGTCGGGGTCAGCGCCGAAGCAGGAAGGATCGCCAGGGGCAAGGAGGATATCGTAAGCCTCGCCGCCGTCGATGGCAGCGTAGGTGGCCGGCGAAGTATCGGTCTGGATGGTCACATCGAAGCCGAGAGCGTCAAGGTCGTTCTTGACCTGGGCAGCCATGCCCTTGATCTGCTCGTTATCGGTGGTGCGCAGGGTGATGGCGCCCGGGGTGATGCCGGACTCCTCGATGAGCTTCTTGGCCTTCTTGGCGTCGGTCTTGTACACCGTGGAGGCCTCATGATAGTTGGTAAAGCTCTTGGGCAGGTAGCAGCTGGCGGCGGTAGCAAGGCCGGCGAAGGTGTTGCTGATCATCTTCTCGGTGTCGAGCGCATACATAACGGCCTGACGGACCTTGACGTCGTTCCAAGGCGCCTTGGCGACGTTGAACATGATGAAGCGAGTGCCGAAGCCCTGAACGTTGTCAATCTTGCAGCCAGCGCTCTCGAGCTGATCGACGGCGTCAGCGGTAACGAGCTCCATGACGAGCGTGGAGCCTTCCTGCTGAGCAGTGACGCGAGCGGTGGGGTCGGTCAGGATGCTGTACTGGATCTTCTCGTCCTCGGCAGCATACTCACCGTTGTACTCGGGGTTGGGAACCAGGGTGATCTCGGTGTCGGAGATGGCATCGTACATCCAGGGGCCGGAGCCGATCGGCTGCTTGGCGCGATCCTCCTCGGCCTGGGTGGCCGGGGTAACGCGGATGATGGCCAGACGATCCTTGAGCAGGGAGAAGTTGGGGACCTTGGTCTTGACCGTCACGGTACTGGCGTCCTTGGCCTCGATGGACTCGAAAGGCTGGAAGAACGGAGCATAGGTAGCGGAAGCGGCGCAAGCGTTGTAGGAAGCCACAACGTCGTCAGCGGTGACCTCAGTGCCATCGGAGAACTTGGCGCCCTTACGGATGGTGACCTCGAAGGTGGTGTCATCCACAGACTTGGGATCGTCAGTAGCGAGCTCGTTGAAAGTGCTGTAGTCGTGGTAATCGATGCCGTAGAGGCCCTCGATGACATGCCAGTTGGCACCCAGGCCAACAGCGGAACCGGTGGTGGCGGGATCGAAGCTGGACGGAGCGTAAGCGGAACCAGCGGTGATCACGCCGCCGCCACGGTTGGCGGAATCGGTGGAGCCGGAAGCGGAACCCTCGTCGCTAGAGCTGCCACCGCAGCCAGTGAGACCAAGGCCGGCGACAGCAGCGACGCTGCCGGTGAGGCCGAGGAACGAACGCCTGGACATACCCTTGTTGATGATGGCCATGTCTTCTCCTATCAGTAGAGAATCTTACTCGGGAGCACCTAGACTTGCCCCCGCGCAACTTGCGGACGATATATACCTTACCTACCGACGAACCCAACTGAGGTGCCGCGCTCGGCGACCGATACATACATCCGCTTGAACGGTATTTACTACCGTTCACCGAATTCATTGACAAATGATTCGCCAGACAGTATGTATCGACGAGGTGAGATATCAGTCTTCGTCAACCCGCAGGATAGCAGGGTTTTCACTTGGGTTAGTCAAACGTTTTAGCGTTAATTAAACCCGAAACCAGCAGGCAATCATGGCGAAATAAATGGTTGAAAATCGCGCAATCATGTATATCAGCTGTTTAGGCTCGTGTTTAGTTTTCGGATTGCTTTGCCGCCGCCCCGGAACGCTCGGCATCCCACGCAACGAGCGTCTCGTGAACCGCTTTGGCGACATCGGCAGGAATGCCTCGAACTTCCGCGATCTCTTGCTCGCTCGCCACGCGCAAACGCTTCATCGAGCCAAAATGACGCATAATGGCACGTTTTCTGGTGGGTCCCACCCCTGGAACGTCATCGAGTATCGAAACCGTCATGGCCTTATCGCGCAGCTCGCGATGGAATGTAATTGCAAAACGGTGCGATTCATCGCGAACCTGTTTGATTAGATAGAGCGAAGCAGACCCGGTCGGCAGCACGACGGGCGTCTCGTCCCAAGGCACGAAAACCTCCTCATCGGCCTTTGCCAAGCCGCAAACTGGTATATCGAGCCCCAGGGCCTCAAGTTGTTTGATCGCAGCCGTCAATTGCGGTTTGCCGCCGTCGACAACAAGCAGATCGGGCCGCGAGCCAAAGCGCTCATCGGCCATGCGCTCGGGAGCGTAGCGTCGTCCCAAAACCTCGGACATCGACACGAAGTCGTTTGCCTCGTCCAATTCGGCCTGAATTTTAAAACGACGGTACTGGCTCTTGTCAGCGCGCCCGTTGGTAAACACTACCATCGAGGCGACGGTAAAGGTTCCGTGCAGCGTCGAGATATCGAAGCACTCGATGCGCATCGGCGGCGCCGGCAGCGCCAGCGCGCTTTCGAGCTCCAGGAGCGCTTGATTGGTGCGGTCGTCAGCGTACCCCGTTCGCATCATGTAGCGCATGAGGGCATGGCGCGCATTTTTGGATGCCATAGCGAGCAAACGGTGCTTTTCGCCACGCTGCGGCCTATGGAGATGGCAGGAACGCTCGCGCTTGCCTGCAAGCCACTCCCCCAGCGCCTCCGCATCCTCAAGCTCGACGGAGAGGTTGACCTCAGCTGGAATATCAGCCGTCTCATCGTAATAGCGTTTAAGAAAGCCCGACTGGAGCTCTTCCTCGTCAACATCAAGACCCTTGTCGAGAATGAACTCGCAGGTGCGAACTGTTCGGCCCTCGCGAACGACGAAGACGCAAGCGGCGGAGATGGTCTCTTCGCGATAGAAACCGATGACATCGATATCGACACTGGAGGGAAAAACGACTTGCTGACGATCGTCCAGACCCCTGATGACCTCCAAACGACGTTTGACGCGTGCCGCGCGCTCAAAGTCGAGCGCCTCGGCGGCATCCGTCATCTCGGAGGTCAGCTCATCGACGACATCCTTGCGATGGCCCGACAAAAAGCGCTCGACACGCTTGACGTTCTTGGCATAGTCTGCCGGGGAAATCGCACCGACACACGCACCCGGTCCGCGCCCGACATGGTAGTCAAAGCAGGGGCGCCCGTTTTGCGCGCAAATCATATTGACGATGTCTTCCTCGCCCTTGTGGGACTCGACGATACGGCGGCAACGACGCCACTCCGCACAGGATGCGGAGCAAATGGGAATAACCTTGCGCAGCGTATCTATCGTCTCACGTGCCGCACGGCTATCGGTATAGGGTCCAAAATAGCGCGTTCCCGGCTTATGACGCTCACGCGTGTATTTGATAGCGGGATACAGGTCGCCCTTTGTAATGGCGATAAAGGGGTAGCTCTTGTCGTCCTTGAGGTCGACGTTAAAGTACGGATGGTACTGACCAATCAAATTGCGCTCGAGCACCAACGCCTCATGCTCGGTCTCCACCACGATATAGTCAAAGCTCGCCACCAGCTGCATCATCAGCGGGATCTTTTGACGCTCATCCTGCAGTGTCACGTATTGACGCATGCGGGCGCGTAGGTTTTTCGCCTTGCCCACGTAGATGACATCGCCCTTGGCGTCTTTCCAAAGGTAGCAGCCGGGCTGCGTGGGAACGCGCGAAACCTGCTCGGCAAGCGTTGGAATGTTGTCGTGACCGGCCACGCGCACCTACTTGCGACGAAGCAGCGCCGAGACCTCGGGCATCTTAAGAACGACGGCAAGGCCAAAGGTAACAGCAAGCGAGACGACACCCGCAACGCAAACGTAGCCAAGAGTAATCAGAATCGAGCCGCCAAGTGCCCCGACAAAGTGCTCAAGCGCCCACATGACGCCGGCGCCTGCGGCAGCACCCAGGCCACCGAGCAAAAGGCCAAAGAAACCGCCATGCAGGATAGATTTGACCTGAAGGCCACGCAGACGACGACGCAGCCACCACAGCGAACAACCGACCAAGATCACGTAGTCAACGACATACGAAAGCGCGATTGCCGGCATACCGAAGCCCAGCACAACGCCAAACAGCAGAACCGAGCCGGCCTGGCCGATGGCGGAATACAGGCAATAGCGGCTATAGGGCTTCATGTCGAGCAAGGCAGAGAAGCTCTTCTGCATCAATACGACCACGCCGTAGAGCGGCAGCGAGAACGCCAGGTAGACAAGGAACTCGGACACCAGCGCCACGCCGGACTCATCAAACTTGCCGGCACAGTAAATCATGTTGAGCGGACGCGCGAAGACAATCAGGTACAGCGTGAACGGAATCAGGAAGAACAGCATCTGGGCGACGCCACGCGAAATGCCCGTGCGAACGCTGTCGTAATCCTTCTCCTGTGCGTCGTGAGAAAGCTCGGTATAGAGCGCCGTCGAAAGCGAAGCGGCAATCAGCGCGTAGGGCAGCGTGTACCACAGACGCGCATAGGCGATGACGGAAGGACCAGTCTCGGGCTGGACCACCAGCGCGGCAGCGTTGGTGATAGAAGTCGAGACAAACATGCACACCGTGGCGAGCAGCGTCGGGATACCGAGCGCAATCGTCTGGCGCAGTGCGGGGTCCTTAAAGTCGATATGGATATGGGGATGCACGCCGTGCTTACCAAGCGCGGGGATCTGACATGCCATCTGAACAAAGACACCGAGAGTCGTACCGGCCGCAATCAAGATGATGCCGGCACGTTCGCCAAACTGTGCGGACACGGGCGCAAAACCCATAAAGCTCGCAATGACGATCACATTGTTGAGGACCGGGGCAAACGTCGACCAGAAGTAGTCGCGGTGTGCGTTGAGAACGCCCGAGAACACCGAGCCCAAACCATAAAACAGAATCTGGATGGCAAAGAAACGGAACATGAACGCAGCGGTATCCATGCTGCCGCCGTCACCCGAAAGGAACGATTGCGTCCAGATAAAGCCCGGGGCGAACACAGTCCCCAGCAACGAAATGCCACCCAGCACCAAAAGCAGAATGCCAAGCAGGTTGCCCACGTACTCGTTCGAGGCCTCGCGACCCTGCTCACGCCTCACGCCCATGTACACGGGCAAAAAAGCCGTCACGAGCATGCCGCCCATCACGAGTTCGTAGAGCATATTGGGCAGGTTGTTGGCGACCTGATAGGAGGACGAGAGTAGCGACATGCCGATAGCGGCCGCCATTGCCCACGTGCGGATAAAACCGGTGACGCGAGACACGATGGTCAGGATGGTCATAAGCCCGGCGGAACGACCAACCGTGGAGTAGTCCGACGAGCCCATGTCGTCAGTGTCATCTTGCGACGAAGAAGCCTCAGGCGCGGGCGTCTGAGAAGCCGAACGCTTTGCAAAGTGAGCCCCGCGCTTCGATTCTTCCTGCGGCATCGTTCAGTCCTCTCTCGTGATCGGGGCAACCGTCGCCCCGCAAAATGCAACTAAGTCGTCGGGGGCAAGCTCAAGCTGATAGCCACGCTTACCGCCTGAGATAAAAATGGTATCCCAAAGGACGCATGTCTCATCGATCAGCGTCCGAAAGCGTTTTTTCATGCCGACTGGACTGCAGCCGCCCCGGACATACCCCGTCGCGGCAAGCAAGTCCTTAACATGCACCATGGTCAGCGACTTTTCGCCAGCGGCGCGCGCGGCGGCCTTTAGGTCAAGCTCGTCGGCAACGGGAATACAGCACACAACGTGTTCATTGGACGGCGCCACGCAAACCAAGGTCTTAAAACCCTGGCCAGGCTCCTCGCCAAGTTGTTCCGAAATTGCAACGCCTAAACCCGCCGACTCATCGCCATCGTCTTCATACGTATGGAGAATATAGGAGATGCCGGCGTTTTCCAGCTCGCGCATCGCATTGGTTTTCGGCGTCTTTGCAGCCTTTGCCATGGCATGTCCCTTCCCTCGCATTCGAACGTAACGCCTAAGTATATGTCCAATGTAGCCGCATACGTCATCTCGACACACAGAAGCGCCACCGAATCGAAAGGAATCGGTGGCGCTTCTCGCATGACGGCGTCTCTTTACTGGGCGTCGAGTTGTGCTTGACGCTCGCGGTCGCGCTCGAGCAGCGGGGCCAAGAACTTGCCCGTGTAACTCTGTGAACATGCCGCGACCTGCTCTGGCGTACCCGAGACCACGACAGTTCCGCCGCCATTGCCGCCCTCGGGGCCCATATCGATCAGACGGTCGGCAACCTTGATGACATCGAGATTGTGCTCGATCACCAGAACCGTGTTGCCCGCATCGACCAGGCGCTGCAGCACGTCGAGCAGCTGGCGGACATCCTCAAAATGGAGACCGGTCGTCGGCTCATCCAGAATGTAGAACGTCTTACCCGTCTGACGGCGGTGGAGTTCCTTGGCGAGCTTTACGCGCTGTGCCTCGCCACCCGAAAGCGTCGTTGCCGGCTGGCCCAAGCTCACATAACCCAAGCCCACATCATACAGAGTCTGGAGCTTACGCTTAATCTGAGGAATATTGCCAAAGAAAGCCAGCGCCTCGGTGACGCTCATGTCGAGCACGTCAGAGATGGTCTTACCACGGTAGGTAACCTCAAGCGTCTCGCGATTATAGCGCTTGCCGCCGCAGACCTCGCAGGGGACATAGATATCGGGAAGGAAGTGCATCTCGATCTTGATTTGTCCGTCGCCCTTGCATGCTTCGCAGCGGCCGCCGCTCACGTTAAAGGAGAAACGTCCGGGCGAGTAGCCGCGCGCCTTCGACTCCGGTGTGCTCGCAAACAGCGCGCGCAGATCATCCCACAGGCCAATGTACGTAGCGGGATTGGAACGCGGTGTGCGGCCGATCGGCGACTGGTCAATGTCGATCACCTTATCGATGCACTCGATACCCTCGAGCTTTTTGTACGGGCCCACGGGACGCGTCGAGCGATGAATGGCATTCGCAAGGGCAGGCGCGATGGTGTCGGTAACCAGGGAGCTCTTGCCCGATCCCGACACGCCGGTAACGACCGTTAGCGTACCGAACTCAATCTTGGCGGTAACGTTTTTGAGGTTGTTGGCACGGGCGCCCGTGATCTTAAGGCAGCCGCGACCGGGCTTGCGGCGCTTGTCGGGAACCCGAATCATTCGCTTGCCAGTCAGGTAGGCACCCGTCATCGAATCGGGGCACGCCATGATATCGGCAGGCGTTCCCGCGGCGACCACGTGTCCGCCGTTCACGCCCGCGCCGGGGCCCATGTCGATCACATAGTCGGCAGCACGAATCGTATCCTCATCATGCTCGACGACGATGACGGTGTTGCCGATATCGCGCAGGCGCTCAAGTGTCTTGATCAGGCGCTCGTTATCGCGCTGATGAAGGCCGATCGATGGCTCGTCCAAAATGTACAGGACACCCATGAGACCGGCGCCGATCTGCGTTGCCAGGCGAATGCGCTGGGCCTCGCCTCCGGAAAGCGTCGCCGAGGCACGGTCGAGGGTCAGATAGTCGAGTCCGACATCGACCAGAAAGCGCAGGCGCTCCAGGATTTCCTTAACAATGCGCCCGCCGATAAATTGTTGGCGCTCGGTAAGCTCCAGGCCCTCAAAAAACTCGAGCGACTCGCGGCACGACAGGCAGCAGACCTCGTAAATGGACTTACCGCCTACGGTAACGGCGAGCATCTCGGGGCGCAGACGAGCACCATGGCAACTCGAGCACGGCTCCTCGCGAATGTACTTCTCCAAGCGCGCCCTGGTGTTCTCATTCGTCGTCTCGTTATAGCGCTCGTACAGGATATTGCGCACGCCCGAGAACTTGGTGTCCCACTGGCTGCGACGCCCATCGAGCTTTTGATAGTCGACCGAAATCTTCTGGTCGCCCATGCCGTCTAAAAACGCGCGACGCACCCGCGGAGGCAGATCCTCCCACGGCGTACCGACGCTCACCTTAAAGTGTTTGCAGACCGCAGCGAAAATCTGCGGATAGTAGTTAGAGTTGCCAAACAGGCTGCCAAAGACCCCGTCGGCGATCGACTTCGAGGGGTCTTCGATTAGCGCTTCGGCATCGACCGTCTTCTTAAAGCCCAGGCCATCGCACTCGGGGCACGCGCCATAGGGCGCGTTGAACGAAAAATCACGCGGCTGAAGATCGTCAATGGAGTGTCCATGCTCCGGGCACGCCAAGGCCAACGAATACTCCAGCAGCTCGCCCTCGGTCCCCTCGGGAGCATCACGATCGGGCAGCATGTACACGTTTACATTGCCGTGAGCCAGCGCGGTCGCCTGCTCAACAGACTCGGCGATACGGCCCAGAGAGTTCTCGCGAATCACGATACGGTCGACCACGACCTCGATATCGTGCTTAAACTTCTTGTCCAGATCGATCGGATCGTCGAGCGAGCGCACTTCACCGTCGACACGCACGCGGCTAAAGCCCTCGGCGCGAAGGTCCTCAAACAGTTTAGTGTACTCGCCTTTTCGCCCGCGCACCACCGGTGCCAGCACAAACGCGCGGCGACCCTCCCCCGCGGCCAAGACCTTGTCGGCAACCTGGTCGGTCGTCTGGCGCTCAATGACGCGGCCGCATTCGGGACAGTGAGGGGTGCCCACACGGGCGAACAGCAGGCGCAGATAGTCGTAAATCTCGGTTACGGTGCCAACCGTCGAGCGAGGGTTTTTAGACGTCGTCTTTTGGTCGATCGACACCGCCGGCGAAAGGCCGTCGATTGAATCCAAGTCGGGTTTGTCCATCTGGCCCAAGAACTGGCGAGCATAGCTCGATAGGCTCTCAACATAACGGCGCTGGCCCTCGGCATAGATTGTGTCAAACGCCAGCGAGCTCTTGCCCGAGCCGGAAAGGCCGGTAATGACCACGAGCTGGTCGCGCGGAATGGATACATCGATATCGCGCAAGTTGTGCTCACGCGCACCGCGAATAACGATAGAGGAATCAGACATGGAAGCTCCTTGCCTCCTATAACTTCAAATCACACCGTCGATGAGTTTAGCGCACTCAACGCGCACAGATGTTCGTAATACAAGATTCTCAGACCTTTTGCTTTATCTGACACGCGCACGTCGCATACCCGACCCATGCTTTCGAATGCCATCGATCGCCCGCCGCGCATCACAAATGACTCCCGCTCGCAAACGAGGGTACAATGACGCTCGTGTCACATCGCGGGGCCCCGTCCCCAACATATACAAAGGAGTCATACATGGGTTGCGAACACGCACAGGCCGCCGGCGGACAAACGTCGCCGTCGCAATTTGAGGAGAACACGCTGTCCGAGGTCAAGCGCGTCATCGCCGTGCTTTCCGGCAAGGGCGGTGTCGGCAAGTCGTTTGTCACCGGTGCCATCGCCACCGAGCTCGCCCGCCACGGTCACAAGGTCGGCGTTCTCGATGCCGACATTACCGGTCCCTCCATCCCCAAGATGTTCGGTATGAGCGGACGCCACGTCCATGCCCTTGGCAACCTTATGCTGCCCGAAATCTCCGAGCACGGCGTCAAGGTCATGAGCTCCAACCTGCTGCTCCAAAACGAGACCGACCCCGTCCTTTGGCGCGGTCCGGTCATCGCAGGCGCCATTAGGCAGTTCTGGAGCGAGACCTCGTGGGGCCCCATCGACTACCTGCTGGTCGACATGCCTCCGGGAACAGGCGACGTCGCGCTCACCGTCTTCCAGTCGCTGCCCGTCGACGGCATCGTCATCGTCACGAGCCCGCAGGATCTGGTCTCGATGATCGTCGCCAAAGCGGTCAACATGGCCGAGAAGATGAACGTCCCCATTCTGGGCATTGTCGAGAACATGAGCTATATTGAGTGCCCCGACTGCGGCAAGAAGATTGAGGTCTTTGGCAAGAGCAAGCTCCCCGAGGTCGCAGATCGCTATAAACTCGACATCTTGGGCCAGCTTCCCATTAATCCGGCACTCGCCGAGGCCTGCGATAAGGGCGAGGTCGAGACCGCGCTGCCCGATGGCATGTTGCCCAAGGCAGTCTCTGCCGTCGAGGCCATTACCCCGCACGAGACCGACGAGGCCTAAGTGAACGCGAGCGCCTTCTATGACGTCCTGGTAATCGGCGGCGGGGCTTCAGGCCTCGCCGCTGCCATTACGGCTGCACGCGCTGGCAAAAGCGTCTGCATCGTTGAGCGCGATGTCGCCTGCGGCCTTAAGCTCCTTGCGACCGGTAACGGCCGCTGCAACCTCTCCAACGAATCGATTGATCCTCAGCGGTATAACCACCCCGCATTCGTTGAATCCGTCATGGGCCCCCAGCCCGAACAAGAGCTTATGGGTTTCTTCTCCTCGCTGGGCATCATGACAACCTCCGAGGAAGGCCGACTGTACCCGCGCTCCCTTCGCGCCGAATCGGTGCGCGACGCGCTTCTCAACGTTTGCGACCGCCTAGGTATCACCTTAATCTGCGGAGCCAACGTTGCCTCGGCGCACGAAGCTTCCGAAGGCTGGGTACTCCAAATAGACCGTCCAGCGCGGGCGCTCAAGGCAAAAAGGCACGACGACCGAAAATCGGAGCTCCGCTCGCTTCGGAAAGCGCTCGCCGATGTCCCTCGCAAGAACGAGACCCTGCAGGCACATGCCGTAATTATCGCCACGGGCGGCAGCCCCACCGGTATCGCCGATACGTTTCGCCTCCCCCTCACTTCGCTGCGCCCCATCCTCTGCCCCGTTTCGGCAACGGTCGTTGGCGATCGGGCGGCACTCAAGACGTTGGATGGCCTGCGCGTCCGCGCCCGCTTGACGCTCGCCCGTAACCATAGTGAGCTCTGGCACGAAGACGGTGAAGTGCTGTTTCGAACCTTCGGCATCTCGGGCGTCGCTGTCTTCAACCTCTCCCGTCGTATCCAGCGCGGCGATACGATCCTGCTCGACGTTTTCCCCGACCTCTCCAAAGACGAATTGCTCGATACGCTCAACCGGCGCGTTGAGCTGCTCGATAGCTTTTCGCCCCGCAATCCCCGTTGGCTCGACGGCATGCTCGCCCCGCAACTCTCCCGCGTCGTCTGCACAGCGTTCGAGCAGTGCCATCCAAGCTCCAATGATGTCATCCACCTGGTCTCGATCCTCAAGCACTTTAAGTTGCTCGTCGAGGGAACAGCCGAGGAGCGCTCTGCGCAGGTCACGCGTGGTGGCGTATCTGTCGAGAGCATCTCAACACCCAGTCTACGCGCGCGCAGCGTTGTCGACGCCCCGCTTTACGTCTGCGGCGAAGCGCTCGACATCGACGCCGATTGTGGAGGCTTTAACCTTGCGTGGGCCTGGCTCTCGGGCATTCGCGCTGCAAGCAGCCTGTAGCCGCGCAGTCTATAATCAAAAACGCATTCGGGCCGTCTGGGATACCGGACGGCCTCTTTCTTGCCTCCAAGGAGACCTCGATGATCGAAATCACCCAAGTCAACGCGTCGCTCGATGAAGCCGGCGATGAAAATGCCTGCCTCATTGTTGGCAAGCGAGTCGCCAAGCGCGTCCTACGTTGCAAGGACTCCGAGATCAAGTCCATCGAGCTCCACCGCAAGTCAATCGACGCTCGCAAAAAACGAGACGTCCATTTTATCCTGAGCTTTCGTGTTGAGCTGACTAGTCCCCACCTCGAGCGAGAAGCGGTCGGCAACGTTGCCGAGCGTGACCGCTCGCGCGTACGCGCGATAGAAGACGATGGGCCTTCATTCCCCTCCCCCGTTTCCGGCGCACCCAAAGAGCGCCCCGTCGTTGTCGGCGCCGGATGTGCCGGCCTTTTCGCTGCGCTTACGCTCGCCGAAGCAGGTCTTAAGCCCTTGCTCATCGAGCGCGGCGACCCGGCATTTCGCCGCTCGCAGGCGATCGATCTCTTTCTAAAGGAGCGCATCCTCGACCCCGAGAGCAATATCCAGTTTGGCCTGGGCGGCGCGGGAACCTTCTCGGACGGTAAGCTCAATACGGGAACCAAAAATCCCGCCCATCGCCTTATCCTCGAAACCTTCGTCGAGGCAGGTGCACCCCGCGATATTCTGTGGGATGCCAAGCCGCACATTGGCTCCGACATCCTTCCCAAGGTTGTCACCGCTATATCCCTGCGCATCGAGCAGCTCGGAGGTGTCGTCCGTTATCGAACGAGGCTCGTCGACATTCGCATCGACGCGTCTGGCGCCATCACCGGTATTGATGTCCAATCGTCCCAAGACGCCGCTTGCGAGCCAATCGAGACAAAGCACCTCATCCTCGCCTGTGGGCATTCTGCTCGCGATATTTTTGAGCTCCTTAAGGACCACAACGTGGCCCTCGCACAAAAGACCTTTGCCATGGGCGTTCGCATCGAGCATCCGCAGCGCGACATCGACCGAGCCCAATATGGAGCCTCGGCGGGACATCCAGCGCTCGGGGCGGCCCCTTACAAACTTGTTGCCCATCTTCCCAACGGCCGTAGCGTGTTCTCGTTTTGCATGTGCCCCGGCGGACAGGTTGTTGCCGCCTCTTCAGAACCGTGCCATCTGTGCGTCAACGGGGCCAGTCTCAATGCCCGCGACGGACGCAACGCAAATGCCGCTCTGCTCGTTAACGTCACGCCTGAGGACCTTCCCAACGATGACCCGCTCGCCGGCATCGAGCTCCAGCGTGCCTGCGAGGCGGCTGCCTATCGCCTGGGCGGTTCCAACTGGAACGCACCGGCACAGCTTGTCGGAGATTTCCTCGCAGGACGCGCCAGCACGGCACCCGGAAAGGTAAAACCAACCTATCCACTTGGTGTGACCTGGACGGCAATTGACGAAGCCCTGCCGCAGCATATCGTCGAGTCGCTCCGCCTGGGACTTCCCCTACTCGGAAAAAAGCTACGAGGCTACGACCGCCCCGATGCCGTTCTTACCGGTGTGGAGACTCGTTCGAGCTCACCGATCACTGTCACCCGAGACCGAGCGTGCCATGCCGTGTCGACCCCGGGCCTCTACCCTTGTGGTGAGGGAGCTGGATATGCCGGCGGCATCATGAGCGCGGCCACCGACGGCATCCGTTGTGCCGAAGCCCTGATCGCAGACCTCTAGCGCACGAATTCCAGCGCGCAAAGGATACAGGCCCCGAGCTCCACAGGGAACTCGGGGCCTGTTCGCTATTTCTTAAACCGTGCACCCTGGCGTTTTCTGCCCGATGCGAACGTGGAACCCTTGCGGGCCTGCGAACGTAAGCGCTCGATCGTCTCGTCCTCAGACGCACCCTCGAGCATCGCCCGAATCTGAACGACGGCATCACGCAGACGCGCCGCCTCCTCAAAGTCCATGGCGGCGGAGGCGTTACGCATGTCTTCCTCCATGGTCTCGACGATCCGCACGAGCTCGTCGTGCGGTAGCCCTTCCAGCTGCTCGGCAAGCGTCTGCTCGGGTGCCGACGTCTTCGGCGCGGCGCCCTCGCCGTTTTCGTCGGGTGTATAGAACGCACCGTGACTCAGTGAATCGCCTCTCGAGCGTCCCTTGGAACCCACAGTCTTTTCGGCCTCGGCAATAAAGCTCGAAATGTCGTTAATGGCCTTGCGGACCGTCTTGGGCACAATGCCATGCTCTTCGTTATATGCCATCTGAATCTCGCGACGGCGCTGCGTCTCCTCGATGGCTTCTTTCATCGAATCGGTCACAACGTCGGCATACATGATGACCTCGCCGTCG
The DNA here is from genome assembly GCF_003475605.1 of Collinsella sp. AF31-11. Classification (NCBI taxonomy): domain Bacteria; kingdom Bacillati; phylum Actinomycetota; class Coriobacteriia; order Coriobacteriales; family Coriobacteriaceae; genus Collinsella; species Collinsella sp. AF31-11. The sequence continues at coordinate 3,485 of NZ_QRQS01000006.1, read as the reverse complement.
GCGTTACGGGCCGCGCGGCCAATCGTCTGAATCAACGAACGGCGGTTGCGCAAGAAGCCTTCCTTGTCAGCGTCGAGAATTGCCACCAGCGAGACCTCGGGAAGGTCTAGACCCTCGCGGAGCAGGTTGATGCCAACGAGAACATCAATCTTTCCCTCGCGCAGCGTTCGCAGGATCTCGACACGGTCCATCGTCGCCGTATCGGAGTGCATGTAATTGACCTTAATGCCCGCATCAAGCAGGTGGTCGGTCAGGTCCTCGGCCATGCGCTTGGTCAACGTGGTCACCAGCACACGCTCCTTGCGGGCAACGCGCTCGCGAATCTCGTCCTCAAGATCGTCAATCTGCCCACGAACCGGACGCACATCGATCTTGGGGTCGAGCAGACCGGTCGGACGAATGATCTGCTCAACGTCATTTTGGCTCACTCGCAGCTCATAGTCACCCGGCGTGGCCGAAACATAGATAAACTGGGGGATCCTTGCCTCAAACTCATCGAAACGAAGCGGGCGGTTATCGAGCGCCGAGGGCAGGCGAAAACCATGCTCCACCAGCGTCACCTTACGCGAGCGGTCACCTTCGTGCATGCCGCGAATCTGCGGCACCGTCACATGGCTCTCATCGATGATGCAGAGCATGTCCTTAGGAAAGTAATCGATCAGGGTAAACGGCGGCTCACCCGGCTTGCGACCGTCCAGATGACGTGAGTAGTTCTCGATGCCGTTGCAAAAGCCCATCGTCTCGAGCATCTCAAGATCATAATCGGTGCGCTGCTGCAGACGCTGCGCCTCGAGCAACTTGTCGGTCGCCTTGAGCTCCGCCACGCGCTTCTCGCACTCTTCGCTGATCGATTTCAGAGCCGCCTTAACCTTCGGCTTCTCGGTCACATAGTGCGAGGCCGGCCACACAGGAATTGCTTCGTACTCACGCAGCATTTCGCCGGTGACCTCATCGATCTCGGCAATCAGTTCGACCTCGTCACCAAAGAACTCAAACCGCAACGGATGCTCGGCATAAGGCGGATACACGTCGACAACATCGCCGCGCACGCGGAACGTGCCGCGCGCCAGGTCATAGTCATTGCGATCATATTGAATGTCGATAAGTGCATGGATAAAGTCATCGCGCTCGAGCGGCACCTTCTTGTCGACGTTCGGGGCTAGGCCCGCATAGTCCTCAGGAGAGCCAATGCCATAGATACACGAGACCGATGCGACGACGATCACATCTCGTCGAGAGAGCAGCGATGCGGTCGCCTGATGTCGCAGCATCTCGACCTCTTCGTTAATCGAGGAGTCTTTCTCGATATATGTATCGCTTTGCGGCACATACGCCTCGGGCTGATAGTAGTCATAGTACGAGACGAAGTAGACCACAGCGTTGTTGGGAAAGAACTCTTTGAGCTCGCTCGCAAGCTGAGCGGCGAGCGTTTTATTCGGAGCCATGACCAGCGTCGGCTTTCCCAGGGCCTCAATAGTCTTTGCCATCGTGAAGGTCTTGCCCGAACCAGTCACGCCCAGCAAAACCTGATAGCGGTCTCCGTCCCTCACACCCTGCACAAGCGACTCAATGGCTTTAGGCTGAGAGCCTGCAGGGTCATAGGGAGACACGACCTTAAACGGCACGTCAGAGCCTTCAACGCCAAAGCGCTTAAGTTCACCACCAACGCGTTCTACTTCAAATTCCGCCATGGATACTCCTAACTCATATATCTGCAGTATACGCAGGCGGTAGGCTTAGTCCTATACGAACCGATCGGGATAGAGGGTCTTATAGCGAACCCAGGCATTATTGACACGAATCAGATACGCCTGCGTCTCGGGAAAGGTGATTGCATTATGAAGCGACGTACTTTGCTGCGCCCATCCGTCGACATTGCCCATGCCAGCGTTATAGGCGGCAATGGCACTGTCGGTCGACCCGTTAAAATACGCTAGAAGATACGAAAGATACGCACAGCCAAACTCGATATTTGTAGCCGGATCGTTAAGGTTGTCGGCCGAATACTCGCCACCGTCGACAAGGCCCTTGGCGATCATATCCTGAGCAGTCTCGGGCATCAGCTGCATCAATCCCTGAGCACCTTGATTCGACTCGGCCTCGGGATCCCAATTCGATTCAGACTTAATGACAGCGCACACCAAATACGGATCCAAATTATGCGAAATGCTGGATTGCTTTACATACGCCTCGTAGTCAATCGGATACAGCGGTTTAAAGAAAGCAGCAGGAGCATACGAGTAAACGAATGAGATAAGGCCAAAGACAAAAACGGCAGCCAGCGGTATAAGGCGATACCAAGTAAGGAAACGTGTCTTAGGCATCGGCCTCCTCCTTATCCACAACATCCACGAACCCATGGCGCGCAAGCCATGCATCCAGTTGTTCAAAGAGCGAGTTATCGCCTGCCGCATTATCAATAACCGTTGTAGCAAGATTGCACAGCGCAGACTCATCGGGCTGGCAAGCAGAACGGGCATCGAAATCAGATGGCTCCATGCCACGTTGTATAGCACGCTCGCGGCGAACTGACAAAGGAGCGCTGATGACCAGAATTTCATCAGCCAAGCCAAATGCATCCTCAAAACCAGTCGGAGCAGAAACCTCGACTACCGCAAAGGGATAACGGGGAGACGAAACCGTACAACAAACCGGATCGAGAATCCTAAGCGAAAGCTGTTCAATGAGAACGGGGTGCACAATGCTATTGAGCCTCGCGACCGCATCAGGAGAAACAAAAGCTCGAGAAGCGAGGATGTTACGGCGAACGCCGCCCTCCTCGTCCAAAATATCCCAGCCAAATTCTTCCGCGAGGGCATTGACGATATCGGAGCCTGGCACATACAGCGATTTGGCAAGCTCGTCCAGATCGATAAGCATGGCGCCATGAGATTCGAGATAGCGGCAGGCAGTCGACTTACCCGAAGCAATATTGCCCAAGACAAAAACGGTAAACATCAAGTCCTCCCTAACGCCAATGGGAGTTATTATCGCGCAAATACAAAAGAAGGACTCAAAATACAGCCAAACAGTAAGACAAGCTAAAAGAAGGCGAGTTCTTGTATTACAGCTCTCTATAAAACGCAAAAAAGGGGGAGGCCGCGAGACCTCCCCCTTCTTCAAGTCATCAGACGGCTCGGTGCCGTCCACCGGTCAGCGGCGCCCTGGCCTCCCA